>CAZMHL010000042.1:0-13127 GCA_964566065.1 uncultured Eubacteriales bacterium | reverse complement strand
AGCAAATACCACTCGCCCAAAGGCGAATAAAACTGCCGAGTGTCCTTAGGAGCACTCGGCATATGTCAGTCATTTTTTTATTATAATATTATCCCCATCGCAATCAGGAACAACACAAAGCCTATGCCAAAAGCAATAATCATTCTTGTTACCTGATTTTCAAGGAATTTTACTCCTCTTTTGGCAAGTGCCTGAAAGCCTACTATGATTGCAACGCTTATTTCAATTGCAAATACCGCCACAATCATAGCTATTATTATTTTATCCATCGTTTCTTTCTCCTTTTTTATGTTTTACTCTGACCAAAGGCTGAAGAAAATTTTTGCAGCTTGCCGTTTTGAAGTGAGTGGTGCTGTGTTGTGATATACTGCCCGAGCAAAAAGCGGTGAGCTGTGAAAATTTAATCAGCCTTATTCTATTATAAATTGTGCATAATACATCTGTTTTTCTTTATTTAACGCCTGAGTAAAGTCGGTAAATTCTTTTCCGATGCGGTATGTCCCCTCTGTCAATTCTCCGTATATGTAACTCCAGTCAACATTAATTTGAGCAATGTCATTCCTTGGAACAATATAGGCAGGCAAATTCCATACAGCCACATTTTTATAAGGTGCTTCTTCCCATTTTCCCTCATTCAGCTTTTCAAGGGTATAGGGATTTCCGTATTCTAAAGTTCCCTCATACTCTCCGCCGAAATGTTCAAGCTTAAGTGTGAGTCCTGTTTTTGTAACATTCTGCGCAGAAAGTCTTATTCCCCATTTATCGTCCTGCTGATAATCTATAAAATAAAGTCCGGGGTAACTTTTATCAGGTGTAAACTGTGAACTGAAAAGCCTTTCCATATACTCTTTAAAGCTTGGATTTTTCTCCTCGGCAAGAACCAGAATTTCCTGTTCAACCTCGGAATTTGGCATTTTGTCCTTTAAGCGGTAAGCGTATTTGTACTTTACATTTTCCACACCTTCGGGCAAGTCAAGCCTTCTGAAAATGCTCCATTTTCCGTCCTCGGGAACTTCAACCGTTAAAGAGGAAGTGCTTTGATAGCCTCTTGCCTCAAAATTTGCCTCATTGTCCTTTTGGGGGATTTCAAATTCTCCCACGCCCTTTTCAAAGTAACCGTCTAAAGTTCCGCATCTGCCGTCCGTGTTGTCCTCTCTGTTTATGTCGTAATAAAGTTTACCATCAATTTTAATCAAACGCAAGGGTTTTGTTGTTTGCGTTGTGCTTTCCGCTCCCTTCTCCGGCTTTTCTCCCATGCAGGACGTAAGCATTAAACAACAAAGAAGCACCGCCAATAATTTTTTCATTTAAATCACCTCACACTTAATACAAATTTATGTATTAAAATGTCTGTTTTAATTTACCGAAGCCTGCAATTTCAACACATTCCTGACCTTTTTCCGTCAGCATAAATTCAGCCATTTTTCTTGCAGGTGCATCTTTGGGAGTATCCGCCCTTAAAGCAATGTAAGTATTATTTGAAAGCGGATAGCTTCCGTTTGCGATTGTTTCGTCGTTTGGTGCAACGCCGTCTATTTCAAGAAGCTTAAGTGTACCCTTGGTGTTGTAAAACATATCCATATTATTAAAATAATAATAAATGCTGTAGCCAAGACCATAGCCAAGAGGATTTTCTGTTTTTGATTCCTGAACGTCTGTCAGAACATTTGACATTGTATCAGAGGTATTTTCCTGACGGATTTTTGAATGAATTTCATTTCCGTTTAAAAAGTGCTTTTCCATTTGTGCATGGCTGCCGCTGTCGTTATTTCTGCAGTAAGGGTACAGAAGTGCATCGGAACCGCCAACCTGCGCCCAGTTTTCATAGGAATTATTTACGTAAATATTGCTTATCTGCTCTTTGGTAAGTCCTTTTGCGGGGTTGTCTTTGTTTGTAAAGAAAATCATTGCATCGTAGGCAATTGGGATAAGTTCAAGCTCCACGCCCTTTTCCTTTGCCATTTCAAGAATATCACTTGCAGGGTAAACAGATGCAAAAATCATATCAACCTCGCCGTTTATAAGCCTTTGATAAGACACATGGCTCTTGCTGTGCTTTTCGGGCAACTGCGGATGACTGAAGCCGTTGAAGAACAAGTTTGAATACACCGCCCGAGTAAAGGGATAGGTGGATGTTGAACCGTCAATAACGGGCATTTCCTTGTCAAAGCCGTAATAAATTGCCTCATCTGTGGGGTAAAGCTGACAGGTTGTACCCGTATAATACAAAGTGTAGGCAATATCAAACCTTGACGCGCTCTTTTGGGGGTTGATTGCCCTGACAGGCTCGCCTATGCTGTCATAATCCACATCGGATGCGGTGCTTCCCTCAAGCATTTCGTAGGCAAAAACCGCCCAGTCTGAAATTTTATCTTTGTCAACCGCAAGAAGCTCGCCGTGTTTTGTGCAGCTTAACCCTGCATATTTAACTGCTCTTGCGGTCATTACCGTCATTTCTTCTCTTGTAACCTCCCTCTCGGGTGCAAATGCTGTTTCGGAATCCCCAACAATTATACCTGCGTTGTACGCAGTTATTACCGAGCTGTAAAACCAGTCTGTTTCAGTGACATCTGAAAAAGGCTCGCTTCCCGAAGATTTTTCGTCAAGTCCCAGAAACCTCATAACCATTACCGTTGCCTCTGCTCGGGTTACGTTGTCAAAAGGCTTTGCCTCTCCTTTTTCGTTGCCGATAATTACCCCCGTTTCGGAAAGCTTTTTCATTAAATAAAACTCATAATGCTCGGGCGAATAATCGGTAAATGCAATCTGATTGGGCATAAAAGCTTCAATTTCCCTGTCTGCATTTTCGGAAGGCACCGTTGCAAAAACGTATCCCTCGTAATAGCTTGAAAGGTTTATGGGCTCTTTTGTGTCTTTGTATCTTGCTTTTAAGTCCCACACGTTACCCACATCTTCCTGAGGCACTTTGACTACCGAAAAGTTTTCCTGTGCACAGACTGATGTGCACATAAACACAAGAAACAAAAACATTAAAATCTTTTTCATAAACTCATCTCCCTATATATTTTTTATGTAATAATTAACCTGAATTTCTACAGGCTCTGAAAGCTTATCCTTTGGCGGATAAATCTCAAAGGCAGTTTTTATAAGCTTTGTAAAACCGAAGGAAGAATAAATTTTCATATTCTTCTCCTCTTTGGGTTCAACGCCTAAAGTCAGGGCTTTATAGCCTCTTTCTTTAAGGTCATTTTCCATAAATTTATACAGCTTTGAAAAACAGCCTTTCCCCTGATATTCTTCAACTGTTCTGAAGGCACACAGATAAGCCGTTGTTTCATCAATAAGACCATCGCTGTTCTGCACCTCATCCTTTGAAAAAACTGCGGTTGCCTCGCTTATTATCTCGCCATCTGAAATTCCGTAATAACAAATTCTTTTTCCGTTTTTTACGCCCTTTACAAAATCCTTTTTCCAGACAACCCAGGCATTGTCACCCTTGTGCTTTTCTATTTCATAATCCCATTTTCTGTTTATTTCTTCAAGAGTTGCCCTTTTGCAGATATACTCCATTATATCCACCCCTTTTCGTCAACAATATATTCGACATTTGCAGCTCAAAATCCTTTTTTGTAAATGAAAAAGCTTGCTATTTTTCAAGCAAGCCGTACTTTGATTTTATTCGTTCCAGCTTTTCCATCATCGGCTCCGCCATAAACCACAGGAAAAAGACTGTTGACGCGGCGTGGATCAAATCAACGGGAAGTCCCCACGCATAGGATGAGGCTATCATTTCAGGTGTTGGATATGGCTGATACATAAGCACCGAGCCGAAATTTATAATTCCGCCATACAAAACAAGCGTTGCAACACCGCCAAAAACACAGAGAACCGTTCTGCTTTTTTTAAGAAGTCCCTTTTTAAAAACAATTCCCGCCACGAAGCCTACTATTCCAAAACAAAACATCTGCCAGGGTGTCCAGTTTCCCTGCCCGAAAAACATATTTGAAACAAAGCCCGTTACCGCTCCCACAAGAAAGCCCGTTTCACCGCCGAAACACACACCGGAGATTATTACTATTGCAAGCACGGGTTTAAACTGCGGAATCATAAAAAATGCACTTCTTCCCGCAACTCCGAGGGCGCAAAGCACGCTTATAACAACAAGTTCCCTTGCACTTGGTTTTCTTTTTTCAAAATGCACCGCAAAGGGGATAATTGTTTCAATAATTATAAGAATGCTTATAAAATAATACTTTCTGTCACCTAAAAGATATACTCCGGCAAGTATTGTAACAGGAATTGCAATCAGTGTTAAAACTATTGAAAGCATCGTTCTCTTTGAAAGCTTTTTGTCAGACTCTGTTTTGATTTCCCGTTCTTTATGCGGAACAAAACACCGGAGACTTATAAAAGCTGTAGCAATTGTTGCAAACTGATAGATGTACAGTCTGTAATCGTCAAATTGATATCTGTCGTAAAAACACACCGTTGTCCACACCGTAATCAAAGCAAACAACAGACCGAAACCGATTCTTAAAGGCGAATTCTTCTTCATTTTTCTTCCTCCCTTATTCCTGTGCAGGCTGAAATTACATCCTCTGCAAGAACCGCCTTTTCAAGCTTCGTTCTTGCCATTCGGTTAGTTGAGGTAGTGTAAAAGCTTTTACCTGCAAAAAATTCTCTGGGTCTTCCCACCGAGGTTATACTTCCGTCAAAAAACATTGCACATCTGTCAGCATATTTTGCGCAGAACTCAATGTCGTGGGACACCATAACAATTGTTACCCCCTTCGCTTTAAGACCTTTTAAAATCTGTGCAAAAGCTTTTTTAAAGTGGGCATCCATACCTTTTGTAGGCTCATCCATTAAAATAATTTCAGGTTCTTTCAGTAAAATTTTTGCAAGGGCAACTCTTTGTTGTTCTCCTCCTGACAAATCATAAGGATGGCTTTCAAGAAGTTCTTCTATATTACACTGACGGCAGACTTTTTTTATTCTTTCCTCCCTCTCTTTGTCTGACATTTTTTCAGAAGAAAGCATTTCAAGAAGGTCAAGATATACACTTTTTTTGGCAAAAAGTGCCTGCGGATTCTGAGGCAGAACCCCGAGAATACCGCTGTAGAGATTTTCAATCTGCTTTAATTTTTTCCCTTTTATTAAAACCTTTCCGCGACAGGGCGTGTTAAGTCCGCTTATTACTGAAAGGGCGCTTGTTTTTCCGCTTCCGTTTCCGCCGACTATAGCAAACAGCTCACCCTCATTTATTTTCACATTTAATCCTTTTACCGCATCGGGTAATTCTTTTTCATATCTGAAAAATGCGTCCTTTACTTCAATTACCGTGTTTTCCCTGATTTCTGCATCTTCAGGTATAAGTTCACCGTGCAGCTTATTGCTTTCGGCAAACTTTTCAAGACGATATCTTCCCTCGCGGACAGTAAGAGGACACTTAATACCCCTTTCAATTCTGCTGAAAATTCTCATTGGTGCGGGCAGTGCCGAAAACATATCGTTGTTTTTCAGTTTTTCCGCCATATCCTCCGGTTTGCCCTCTGCAATTATTCTGCCGCTGTCCATAACCACAATTCTGTCCGATACGGGAATCGCATCCTCAAGGCGGTGCTCGCTTAAAATTACTGTTGTACCAAGCTCTCTGTTAATTTTTTCAAGGGTTTTTAAAAACTCCTGTGCAGCTATGGGGTCAAGCTGACTTGTAGGCTCGTCTAAGATTAAAACTTTCGGTTGCATTACCATTATTGATGCAAGATTCAAAAGCTGTTTCTGTCCGCCCGAAAGCTCTGTTACCTTTTTATGAAACCAGGTATGAATACCAAAAAAAGACGCCATTTCCGCAACCCTTGTTCTTATTTCATCTGTAGAATATCCAAGGCTTTCAAGACCGAATGCAAGTTCGTGCCACACCTTGTCGCAAACAATCTGATTGTCGGGGCTTTGCATTACAAAACCAATCTCTGATGCCTGCTCTCTTTCATTGAGGCTCAAAAGCGGTCTGCCGTTAAAATAAATATCTCCTTTTTTTTCTCCAAAAGGTGAAAGAGCGGGTTTCAAAAGCCTTAAAAGAGTTGTTTTTCCGCAACCGGATTTTCCGCAAAGGGTTACAAACTCTCCCTGCTCAACCAGAAGATTTATATTTAAAAGAGCATCTTTTTCTCTGCCCGGATAGGCAAAGCTTAAATTTTCGATTTTATAGCTTTCCACTTTCTCACCTCCCACAACTCAACTACAACAGGAAAAACACAAAGCGCAAAATATGCAACAAAAACGCTTAATCCGTAAAAGGAAAAATCCGCACCCTTTACGGTTGGAAAATATATGTAGTCAATTTTATCAAGCATACCTCCGATCAGGACATAAACCGAAAGCATTAAAACAGCAATCAGAGAGTATATGTCCCTCTTGTCAAATTTAAATATTGAAAAAGCTGTTCTTCCTTTAAGACCATAGCCTCTTGCTTTCATACTATCCGCAGTTTCTATTGAATTTTCAAGTGCCCAGGTTATCATTATTGACAAAACCGTAATCCCGCATTTTGCTCTTTTTATCAGGCTTCCCTCCGACATATCCCGACCTATGCCCTTTTGCCCATTAACAACCACTTTAAGGTGCTCTGCGAATTTTGGCACAAATCTTAAGGTCATGGAAAGAATAAGCGACAGTGACGGAATAAGTCTGCCGAAAAGATAAATAAACTTATCGCTCGTCATTACCCTGTTGTAACAGGAAAACCAGCAGATAACCGTTACAATCATAACCGCCGCACAAACCCCGAACAGAACCGACTCCAATGTAAGAGGATTTCCGCTCGGAAAATATGCAAGTATTGTCACTCCCGCGTGATTAAAGGCAGGATTCATCAATGCCATTACCAGAACTGCGGGGAGCATATAAGCAACATTTGTTTTTGCCGCTTTTCTGCCCTTTAAAATAACAGAGTATGCAAAGGCGCACACAAATGAAATGGCAAGGCACAAAGGATGCATAAAAAACATTGAAAAGCCCAACACTGCCACAAAATATATGAAATTTACAATAGGATGGTACGTTTTAAATTCGTTCATAAATTACTTTCCGTTTCTTGCGGTATAGCCACCGCCTATATTCTCACCTAAACTGCTGGTGTAAGCCCACTCAATTCTGTCGCCGTCTTTAAGTTGGTATCTTGAGCTTCCGTAGTTTGGAAAAACTCCGTTTACTTTGTACATCCATCCCGAAAGCTCTCCGCAATCAAACTCGTAAAGATTGCCTGTTTCCTCGATGTATGCACTGTTGTAAACGGGAGTGTTTACATATTCCAGATGGATTTTATTTCTTTTCATTTCCCTCAAAAGAAGATTAAAAACACTTTCACCCTCATAAAAGGAAACGGTTGTTTCAGGGAAAATCACACCGTCTTTGGGAACAATTCCCGTCTTGCTTTCGTCAAGCCATTCAATATTACTTAAAACCGTATCGCATCTTACCGAAAGAGTACAGGTAAACGGCTTGTCCGAAATTTGTGTATCCTTTGTTTCAACCGGCAGAGGAGCTTGAGTCTGCTCTTTTTTTGGTGAAACTTCCTTTTGCTCATCGTTCTTTTCATCAGGCTCTTTGTCTGGTTGTATATCTTTTTCAGGTTGCGGCATATCAGCCGTTTCTTTAATCTGTACATCTGTCTGTTGGCGTTGCGGCTCCCATCCCCGAAGAGACGGCGCATCTCCGCCCCGCCAGTACACAAAACCAAGAAGGACAACAATCATCTGCACATCGCTTTCCGATACTGAACAGGATGATAATATCCAAAACTACCCGAAACCGAGCCGGGCGATGTGCCGTCTATGCCAAAAGACTCAAGACTGCTTTGAGTTGACATAATAAGGATTCCGTCTGCATAGCAAAGATAATCATAATAGCTCACAGTACTTCCGGCAGTCTGATTTATTGCAACACCCTCACCGGTTTCAGTATTGATTCTATGAAGCTTTCCGCCGCCGGTTGCATAAAGATAACCGTCAACAATTACGCTCTGACCTGCATATCAGGCTCCGCCGTCAATCACCGAGTCATTCAGAGGATACGCCCATTTCATTCCGGTCATATTTGTTGCCGTCATTGAGCTTGCATTTGTAACGTAGTTATTTGACTGGTTAAAATTCATTGCTCCCGCCCACAACACCTGATGTGTCTGATTTTCTGCAAATGATGTTACAGGAAGCATTGTAAACATCATAAGAACCGCCAATACAAGGCTTAAAATTCTTTTCATTTTTCCTTTTTTCCTTCACACAAAGGAAAAAACTGCGGCAACCATAATGGTTGCCGCAGCTGACTTTTTCTGCGAGCTTCACAATTTGCCCGAAAAAGCAAAAACATTGTTTTTCAATGTCAAAGCAGGTCTTCTGACTTGTGTTTTATAGATTGCTCAACGTTTTTATCTCCTGTCTTCTCAGTTTCCCAATGACCGGCTTTCACCGACGGAGATAAACCCTTCAACACATACAGCGACAGTTATCGTTCGGGATTCACACCCGATTCCCTTTCCACCCGATATACCTTTTCGGTATATCCGACACTTTGTGTGAAAATATATCTTTAAAATTCTAGCATACTTTCTAAAAAAACACAATATAAAAAATCAACAAAAAGTTGTAAAAAACGAACATTTAAGTAAAAACATTTGTTTACAGAAAGAGCGGAGAAAATTATATTCTCCGCTCTTTCGTTCTGAACTTTTTAAAATTTCCTAGTCGTGTTTGTCAACATCCCATGAAAGGATGCTTCCATCCGCGGCTGAAACTTCAGCCTCGTATTCGGTGTTTCCTGCCATAAAGTCAATTTCGTAAACGTATCTTCCGTCATCTCTGTCAAATTCCACCTTGGTGAATTTAACATCGCTGGCATTGACTCCTGCCTTTTTAACAGCATTCTGCTTTGCCATTTCCTCAGTGATGAAAGATGTTCTGTCTACGTTGGTATCTGCATTTGAGGTCATTATACCGATATTTTCAGCGGTATTGACAGCACTGTTTTTTACGGCATTACCCATATTTTCAGCACCTTTTTTAACCTCATTTGCCGCATCTTTTGTGTTTTCAACGCCCTGCTCAACGCCGTTTTTAACGTCTTCGCCGGCATTTTCCATATTGTTCATACCTCCGCACGCAGTAACTGTAAAAAGGACTGCGCACAAAACACATAACGTTAATGAAATCTTCTTCATAACATCATCTCCTGTCAGTAAAAACTACTCCTCTTCGAATACGTCTTTACCCAATCCGCAAACCGGACAAACCCAATCCTCAGGAACATCTTCCCAAGCTGTTCCCGGAGCGATTCCGTTGTCGGGATCACCGATTTCAGGGTCGTAGACATATCCGCAGGGACATACATATTTTTTCATACTTTTAAACCTCCTATGCTTATTATTTTTACCAAATCAGCAAAGTTTAGTCTTAACGACCAATTTAGTTTTGGTTGGTAAGACTGTCCGCAAGAGCATCAAGTTGCATTCTGCTCTCTTCGTTAAGAGCGGACATAATTTTTACTGTTGTTTCACAAAATGTTAAATTTTTGCTTTTTTCAAAGCTTTCTTTCATTATTTTTGCCGCAACCGGTGCCCAGCTTCCGTTTTCAATAAAGCCTACTGTTTTATTCCGGAAGTTTCTCTCTTTAAGATGATTAATAAATTCCTTCATAAAGGGGAAAATATCACCGTTGTAGGTTGTAGTCGCAAGAACAATTTTTCCGTATCTGAATGCATCCTCAACCGCCTCTGCCATATCGCATCTTGCAAGGTCATTTACAACAACCCTTTCACAGCCCTTTGCTTTAAGCTTTTCTTCAAGCTCAAGGACCGCTTTTTTCGTGTTGCCGTAAACGGATGTGTAGGCAATCATAACGCCTTCGGACTCGGTTTTGTAGCCTGACCAGATATCGTAAAGATTAATATAATATCCAAGATTTTCTTTAAGAACCGGTCCGTGAAGAGGACAGATTATTTCAATATCAAGGGCTGATGCCTTTTTAAGAAGAGCCTGCACCTGTGCGCCGTATTTTCCTACAATGCCAATGTAATAACGTCTTGCCTCACACGCCCAGTCTTCATCCGCATCAAGAGCACCGAATTTACCGAAACCGTCGGCAGAAAAAAGTGCCTTGTCAAAGCTGTCATAAGACACAATTACCTCGGGCCAGTGAACCATTGGCGCAGTTAGAAAGGTAAGCTTGTGCTTTCCGAGCTCAAGTATATCGTCCTCGCCAACAACTATTCTTCTTTCGGCAAAATCCGTACCGAAGAAATTTTTCATCATTACAAATGCTTTTGCAGATGAAACAATTTTTGCAGCTGGATACGCCTCTGCAAAATGTACAATACTTGCAGAATGGTCGGGCTCCATGTGATGCACAACAAGATAATCGGGTGTTCTGCCCTCAAGTGCATTTTCAAGATTTTTAAGCCACTCATCGGTAAAATTTTTGTCAACGCTGTCCATTACCGCAATTTTTTCATCAAGAATTACATAAGAATTATATGCAATTCCGTCGGGAACAATGTACTGACCTTCAAATAAATCAATTTTGCGGTCATTTACACCTATATATTTAATGTCTTTCGTTATCATCCTTGTTTCCTTTCGTTTTTTCTTTAATTATACAATTAAACCGACTACTTTTCAAGTTTTTAAATTTACCAAAAATGTTACCATTACACAGGGTAAACCACCTTTGTTTCAATTTCGTTTTTACCTTTTTGAATGTTGTATTTAACCGCTTTCATATTAAGCCTGCGGGGATTGTAAAGGTTAAGATTCGGTGAAGTATTGATTTCAATCTTTTCGCCGTTGCCCAGAACATCTCCGCTATTGCCCTCAAGCTGAAAACCGCAGTCGTATGCAACATAGTCGCCGTCAGACTCAATTTTGTGTTTACGGATATGTCCGTCCTTTGTTGGAATTATAAGTGTTTCAATAGTCACTCCCTCAAAGGGAGACCATTTTGAGTAAACACTCGCATCGTCATTGACTTTGTATTCAATGCATTTACGGCGGATAAAATAATGTCCTTTACACTCAAACATAAGCATATTATCCGCTCCTGCGCGGTCTATGTTTTCGTAGGAGCCTGCAATACTGAAAGCATACTTTGAGCTGTATAAAAACTTTGAATATTTTTCATCACTGTGATTTTCATCACCGCCATCCTGACCTGCGGGAAGCAGACAGGCATAGCCGTTTATTCTCTGAATAACCATTGAAGGCTCTTTCATTATATGAACACTGTCAAGCTTTGGAAGAGGTGCCTCTTTTGCACTCCAGAAAGGATGCTCGTCAGGAAGTTCGAGCAGCAAAAAGCTTTTCATGCACCAGTATGGCGAACCAAAAGCTGTGTATGACTCAACCATCTGCGGCTGAAAATATCCGTAACCCACATTGATTATTCCGCCGTTATCGTAAATAGTCATTGAATCCCACCATCTTAAATTTCTCCCGATTATGCCTTTGATAACCTCAACGGAAAAAGGCTGAACATCTGCAAAAAGGCAGGCACTCCAGAATGCAAGGTGTGCAAAACGGTAAGTAAGCGAACGACCAAAGGGGATTTCTCTTCCCTCTTCATCAAAATAGTAAATATAATGCTTTGCAAAAAGCATTGCTCTTTCTTTGAAAACTCCGCTTCTTTCGGGGTCATCCTTTTCCATAAGCTTTGCATAAATAAGTCCGTAAAAATGCAGAGCAAAAGGAATATAATATTCAAAGCGCTGACGGTTTCCGTCAGAATACCATCCGTCTCCTCTGTAAAAGCTTTCTATAATTTCAAGCTTTTTGTCAATTGTTTCCTGACTGTATTTTCTGCCAAGCTTTTTAAGACAAACGTTTACAAGCAGGGGAAAGAAATGCCAGTTGTTGTCCGCATGTTCAAGTCCGTTTGCGCCATAAAGCCAGTTTGCAACATTTTCTTTCTGTTCTTCGGTAAGCGGGTCCCACAATTTATGAGGAGCAGAAACAATAGAATGAGCAATTGCAGGAGATTCGCAAAGCTCCTGGGTTCTCGATTTAAGCCTTCCCCAATATTCCGGATGATTCGGGTCAGTGCCGTTGATTATTCCTTCAAGATAGATTTTGTCAAAATCTTCACATTCACCGCCGCCTGCCCAAAGCGGCGCAAGACCCCACAAAGGACGGACAAAAGCCTCCATACGTTGTGTCTTTTCTTCTGCACCCGAAGAATGAACCCCGTATTTAAGCTGAGCTTTTCCTTGTGAATAATATGGTTTAAGAGGAATTGTCACCTTGCGGACATATTCTCTGAAATCCTCCTTACTGTGAAAACGATTTTCCATACTCCAAATCTCCTTAATCTTTTGTATATCTTATTATACATTCCATCTCTTAATTTTTCAAGCATATAAGACAAAAGGACCGGAATTTTCCGGGCCCTTGAAATATCAACAATTTATTCTCATTTGAAATATCTCTTCAAAAGTCCTTCAAAACCCTTTCCGTGGCGAGCTTCGTCAAGAACCTCTGATTTTGGAATGCTGATTTTATCAGCATTTGCGGCGTTTTTTGCTACTTCGATTTTGCCATTTCCCACGGATTTCCCACGAGTTAAAATTTCCCACGAAAAGTCCGTCAAAGCCAGTTATTTCAAGGGCTTGCAGGCTAAAATCTTGTCAAAATCCAAACCATCGTATTTTTCTAAAAATTCAAGCAAAGATTTGCGTGTAACTTTCCTGCATCCAAGCTTAATTGACTTAAGGTGTCCGGCATTAATCAGAGTATAAACAAAATTTTTGTTTACTTTAAGTATTTCCGCTATTTCACTTATAGTATACAATAATTCCTCTGATTTGTCAATGTCCCTGTTTAATTTTCCGGTCATGTTAACACCTCCTGATTATGCAATATGTGCAAGTTCCGAACGCAGTTTTTTTAACGCTTTATTTTTCTGCACATATATGTTGTTTGCACTTGTACCAAGCAAGTACGCTATCTCTCCGGCAGTCAAGCCGCCGATAATGTTCAAAACAATAACAATTCTTTCAATCTCGTGAAGATTTAGAATTGCACTTATTATCACTTCGTTTTCAAGCTCATTTATAATTATCCGAATCACCAATTTGTCAAATATCTTTTTGCAGCCTTTTTTGATTTCTTTTTCAGTCAGCG
>CAZMHL010000041.1:0-13547 GCA_964566065.1 uncultured Eubacteriales bacterium | reverse complement strand
GGACCGGTAAGGACATGTAAATCAACTTTTATAAAAAGGTTTATGCAACAGCTTGTTCTCCCGAATATCAGCGACCCTTACAAAAGGGAAAGAGCAAATGATGAGCTTCCTCAGAGTGCGGAAGGCAGAACAATAATGACAACTGAGCCGAAATTTATTCCCGAAAATGCAGTTAAAATCAACTTAAGCGGTGAGGCAAGCTTAAACGTTAAAATGATTGACTGTGTGGGATATGTGGTTGAAGGGTCAAACGGTTACCTTGAGGAGGACGGGGAAAGAATGGTTTCAACACCCTGGTCGGAAAGCAGTATGCCCTTTGTAAAAGCGGCGGAAATCGGAACTCATAAGGTTATTTCGGAACATTCGACCATCGGTCTGGTTGTAACAACCGACGGAAGTATTTTGGATATTCCCAGAGAAAATTATATTGATGCGGAAAACAGAGTGATTTCTGAACTTAAGGCAATAAATAAACCCTTTGTAATTCTTCTTAATTCTGCAAATCCGGAGAGGGAAGAAACAAAAAAAATTGCCGAAGAACTCGAAAACCGACACTCGGTTCCCGTTGTATCAGTAAATTGTCTGTCGCTTACGGGAAGCGAAATCAATTCAATAATTGAAAGCATACTTATGGAGTTTCCGCTTCGCGAAATTAAAATTGATTTTCCCGAGTGGGTTGACTGCCTTGACGAGGACCATTGGCTTAATCAGGCACTTATGAATGCGGTGAGAGATAATTTGAAAGGAATAAGCAAAATCCGTCAGGTAAAGCCCTGCAGTGATACTATAGGAGAAAATGAGCACGTCAGTTTATGCTCTGTGGATAACATAGACCTGGGCAGCGGAGAAATCCATATTTCAATAAATACAAAGGAACCGCTTTTCTACAGAGTTCTGGGCGAAACCTCGGGCTTTGAAATTTCAGGCAGAGATGATCTCGTGAAGCTGATAAGCAATCTTTCTGTTGTAAAAAAAGAATATGATAAAATTTCCTATGCTCTTGAAGAAGTAAAACAAAAAGGTTACGGAATAGTTTCTCCGTCAATTGAAGAATTAAGACTTGAAGAGCCTGAAATTGTGAAGCAGGGAGGAAGATTCGGCGTAAGACTGAAAGCCTCCGCACCGTCAATACATTTGATAAGAGCAGATATTGAAACAGAAGTAAATCCGCTTGTGGGAACAGAAAAGCAGTCAGAAGACCTGGTTAAATATCTTCTTGATGAATTTGATTCCGACAGGTCTAAAATCTGGGAATCAAATATTTTCGGTAAATCCCTTCACGAGCTCGTAAACGAAGGACTTCATAATAAGCTTTATAATATGCCTGATGATGCAAGATTCAAGCTTCAGGAAACACTGCAGAAAATCATCAACGAGGGCAGCGGCGGACTTATCTGTATAATACTTTAAAATTAAGCGGTCATAAGACCGCTTTTTTGTTGCAAAAAAAAGAAAAATATTGTATACTTTAAGAAAAATAAACCAAGGAGAATTTTATGGAAAACCGTTTTGCAAGGACAGAACTTATGCTTGGCAAAGATGCTGTTGAAAAACTTAAAAACAGCCGTGTTGCTGTGTTTGGTGTTGGCGGTGTCGGCGGCTGCATCGTTGAAGCACTGGCGAGATGCGGAGTTGGTGCAATAGATTTAATCGACAACGACAAGGTTAACATAACCAATATAAACAGACAGATAATTGCAAAAACCGACACTGTGGGTGAATTTAAGACCGATGCTGCCGAAAGACGCTGTCTTGAAATAAACCCGGAAATAAAAATAACAAAGCATAATCTTTTCTTTTTGCCTGAAAATTCATCTGATATAGATTTTACAAAATATGACTACGTTGCAGATGCAACAGACACAGTTTCGGCAAAGGTTGAACTCGCTGTGATATGCGACAGGGAAAACATTCCGCTGATTTCGTCTATGGGCACAGGTAACAAGCTTTGCCCCGAGAAATTTGAGGTGGCGGATATTTATAAAACCTCTGTTTGTCCCCTTGCAAGAGCAATGCGTACAAAGCTTAAAAGTCTGGGGATAAAAAAGCTTAAAGTTGTATATTCAAAGGAAGAACCCTTTAAAACTTTTGCAGAAGATGAAAAAAGAGGAGTTCCCGGGAGTGTATCTTTTGTACCTCCTGTTGCGGGATTTATTATGGCGGGCGAAATAATAAAAGATTTAACAGGAGAAAATAAATGAGTAAGCTTAATAAAGCAGTAACCTTCAGTTATGATGACGGATGTGTTTCCGATATAAGATTTGTAGGACTTTTAAATAAATATAATTTGAAGGGTACATTTAACCTTAACAGCGGAAATATGCAGGCTGACAGAGTGTGGAATTACAAGGGCTTTGATGTTTACAACCTTCCGCCCGATGAGCTGAAAGACCTCTGCAAAGGACACGAAATTGCCTGTCACGGCACAAAGCATATAAGACCTGTCGGACTTACCGATGAGGAACTTAAAGCCGAGTTTGACGAGGATATAAAAAATCTTGAAAGACTTTTTGATACAAAAATTATCGGTATGGCATACTCTTATGGTACAAACGACGAAAAAACCGTAAATCACCTTAAAAAGCTTGGAATTAAATACGGAAGAGAGGTTGCCTCTACCAAAAATTTTGAGGTGAGCGGAGATATGCTTAAATTCAAGCCTGCTTGCCGCCATAGTGATGAAGATATTTTTGAA
The DNA here is from genome assembly GCA_964566065.1 of uncultured Eubacteriales bacterium. Lineage (GTDB taxonomy): Bacteria > Bacillota > Clostridia > RGIG6154 > RGIG6154 > CAZMHL01. The sequence continues at coordinate 10,852 of CAZMHL010000041.1, read as the reverse complement.
ACTATAGATAAGTTTTTGAAATCCGAAGGTGACAAACCGCAGATATTTTATATGTGGGGACATACCTATGAAATAGATGCATATAAAAACTGGGACGAAGTTGAAAAAATCCTCTCGCTTCTTGCAGGAAAAGAAGATATATTCTATGGAACAAATGCAGAAGTTTTCAGTTATTTCAATTTAATTTGACATATATATTGAAATAAGCTTAAATTTATGATAAAATGTTATAATAAATATTTATAGATTGGAGATTCTTATGTCAGGACACAGTAAATGGGCGAATATTAAAAATAAAAAGGAAAAAAATGACGGCGCAAGAGCCAAAATTTTCACTAAAATCGGAAGAGAGCTTGCAGTTGCCGTTAAAGAGGGAGGCGGCCCCGACCCAAGTGCAAACTCAAGATTAAGAGATGTTATTGCAAAGGCAAAATCTCTGAACGTTCCTAATGATAATATAGAAAGAAGCATTAAAAAGGCTGCCGGTGACGGTAATACAAATAACTATGAAGACATCGTTTACGAAGGTTACGGTCCGTCAGGTATTGCAGTTATTGTAAATGTGCTTACAGATAACAGAAACAGAACTGCGGCTTCAATGCGTCATTATTTTGACAAATGCGGCGGAAATCTCGGACAGCAGGGCTGTGTAAGCTTTATGTTTGATAAAAAGGGAATAATTATTGTTGACAATGAAGAAAATGAACTTGATGAAGAAACTGTTATGATGGATGCACTTGATGCAGGCGCAGCTGATTTTTCAGCATCAGAAGGCTACTTTGAAGTGCAGACAGAACCTGAAGATTTCTCAGCAGTATGCACTGCTCTTGAAGAAAAAGGCTATAAGTTTGCATCTGCTCAGGTTGAAAATGTTCCGCAGACAACAGTTACTCTTGATAATCAGGCAGATATTGACAATATGAACAAGCTTATCGATATGATGGAAGAGGACGACGATGTTCAGGATATTTTCCACAACTGGGAAGAATAATTATGAAATTAAATGTTGTACTTCTTCAGCCGCAGATACCTCAGAACACAGGTAATATAATAAGAACCTGTGCGGCTTCAAATGCAAGACTTCATATTGTAAAGCCGATGGGGTTTCAGTGGGATGACAAAAAGCTAAAAAGAGCAGGACTTGACTACTGGCAGTATCTTGACCTGACTTTCTATGATTCAACCGCTGACTTCTTTGAAAAGAACAAAGACGGTGAAATGTATTACTACACCACTAAAGCAAGAAAAGTTTACAGTGATGCAGAATACAAAGACAACTGTTATCTTGTTTTCGGCAGGGAAGATGCAGGGATTGACGAGGAGCTTCTTTACAATAACAAAGAATATTGCGTAAGAGTTCCGATGCAGAATGAATCAAGGTCGCTTAACCTTTCAAACACGGTTGCGATAGGAGTATATGAAGTATTAAGGCAGTGGAATTTCCCCGATTTGCTCACAGAGGGCAGTCTGAGAAATTTCGACTGGGATAATTAACTGATTCGGGGAGGTGTTAAAATGAAACTTGTAATAGTTACAGGTATATCAGGTGCAGGAAAGTCACAGGCAATCAAATGTCTGGAGGATATGGACTTTTACTGCGTTGATAATATGCCTCCTGTTCTTATACCTAAATTTGCGGAAATATGCTATTCTTCAAAAGGTAAAATTGAAAAGGCCGCTCTTGTTATAGACAGCCGCGGCGGTGAAATGTTCAATCAGATTTCTGACGTAATAGAAGAATTAAGTGCGAAGAATATAGTTCCGGAAATTCTCTTTATTGAGGCATCGGATGAGGTTCTCATAAAAAGATATAAAGAATCAAGAAGAAAACATCCTCTTTCTCCCGACGGCAAAATAATTGAAGGTATCAATCAGGAAAGGATGCTGCTTTCAACCTTAAGAAAGCATGCAACTCACGTAATTGACACTTCAAAGCTGAAAACAAGTCAGCTTAAGGAAGAACTTCTTAACATATTTGTCGGTGGCGGCGGAGGAGAAAGAATTACAATTGATGTTATGTCCTTTGGCTTTAAATATGGTATTCCTGCAGACGCAGACCTTGTTTTTGATGTAAGATTTTTACCTAATCCATTTTACATTGATGAGCTTAAGTATCATACGGGGCTGGACAAAAATGTTCAGGATTATGTATATAAATGGCCACAGACTGTTGAGTTTATGAAAAAGCTTTACGAAATGGTGGAATTTTTACTTCCGTATTATCTTGAAGAAGGAAAATCTCAACTTGTTATAGCTATCGGATGTACAGGCGGTATGCATCGCTCGGTAACAATGGCGGAAAAACTTTACGATAAGCTTAAGGAAAGCGGACGAAGAGTTATCAAGCATCACCGTGATCTTGAAAATGATAGCAGGAGATAAATTATGGCTTCATTTACATCAGCAATTAAACGTGAAATTTGCAATCTGCCTCTGAACAGCGGCTGCTGCAATGCGGCAGAGCTTTTGGGGGTTGTTTGTTTTGGCTCGGTAATAAGAAATAACAGACTTTCAGTTAAAACCGAGTCTTTTTCAGTTGCAAAAAGAATTCAGGAAATGACCAATGAGGTGTTCGGGCATACTCCGGGCTGCATTGCGGGACAAGGATTAAAGAAAAAGTTCTACACTGTTGAAATAGCAGATGAAGACACTCTTTCAGATGTCCTTCATAGCTTTTCTCTTATTAAAAATTCTCACGATATGAAAAATTTCGTATCTTTCGGAATTGACGGCGGATTTGTTGAGAAAGAGTGTTGCAGACAGGCTTTTGTAAGAGGGGCATTTTTGATTTCAGGTTCCTGTATATCGCCTGAAACCGGATATCATCTTGAAATTACCACAAACCACAGAAGACTTTCAAAAGAACTTTCCGAATTGCTTCTTTTGCTTGAAATAAATGCTAAAATAATACAGAGAAATTCAAATTATGTTGTTTACCTTAAGGATTCTGAAAAGATTTACGATTTTCTTGGAATTATCGGTGCTACAACCGCAATGATGGAATTTCAGCAGGCGAAGATATACAAGAACTTCGTAAACCGAGTAAACAGGTCAATAAACTGTGAAAGCGCAAATCTTGATAAATCAATAAATGCAGGAACCAAACAGGCACTTTTAATAGAAAAAATAAGAGATACAATAGGTCTTGAAAGGCTTGAACCCTCATTAAGGGAAATAGCGATTTTAAGGCTTGAAAATAAATCGGCATCTTTGACCGAACTTGCAGAAATGTTCAGTAAACCCATAAGCAGATCGGGAATAAACCATAAACTCAAAAAAATAGAAAGAATTGCAGAATCGCTGAAATAGGAGAAAAATATGTCATTTGTCCATTTACATGTACATAGTGAATACAGTCTGCTTGACGGAGTTTGTAAAATAACTTCCCTTGTTGACAAAGCCAAAGCACTGGGCATGAACTCTGTTGCTTTGACTGATCACGGCGTTATGTACGGCGTGGTGGACTTTTATAAATATGCAAAAAGTCAGGGAATAAAACCTATAATCGGCTGTGAGGTATATACAGCCTCAAGAACTTTGTACGATAAGACTCCCGATAAGGATTCATCTTACGGTCACCTTGTGCTTCTTGCAAAAAATGAAACAGGTTACAAAAATCTTATAAAGCTTGTTTCAATAGGTTTTACGGATGGCTACTATTATAAACCAAGGATTGATATGAATGTCCTTAAAAAACACAGTGATGGCATTGTTGCTTTGTCTGCCTGTCTTTCGGGGGATATTCCTAAGCTTATTTTAAATAACGATTTTGACGGTGCGGTTGAAAAGGCTAAAGAATATATTGAAATTTTCGGTAAGGATGATTTTTACCTTGAACTTCAGGAACACAATATTCCCGAACAGAAAAATGTTAATATAAAGCTTATTCGGATTTCAAAAATGCTTGGTCTTAAGCTTGTTGCAACAAATGATGTTCACTATGTAGAGAAAAACGAAAATTACGTTCAGGATGTGCTTGTTTGCATACAGACGGGCACCACTTTAAACGACGAATCAAGAATGAAATTCAACTCCGACGAGATGTATTTTAAATCCGAAGAGGAAATGCTTGAAAATTTCAAAAGTATTCCTGAGGCGATTTCAAACACTCAGGAGATTGCAGATAAATGTAATGTGGATTTCTGCTTTACCAACAGATTTCTGCCAAGATTTACGCTTGATGAAGGTGTGGATTCGGCAAAATATTTAAATGACCTTTGCTTTGAGGGCTTGAAAAACAGATATGAAAGCCCAAGTGAAGAAGCTGTAAGCAGGCTTGAATATGAGCTTAATGTAATAAACACAATGGGATTTACCGACTATTTCCTCATTGTGTGGGATGTTATAAAATTTGCAAGGGATAACGACATTCCCGTTGGACCCGGAAGAGGTTCTGCTGCAGGAAGTCTTGTTTCTTATTGCCTTAAAATAACAGACGTTGACCCTATAAAATATTCTCTTATTTTCGAAAGATTTTTAAACTCTGAGAGAATAAGTATGCCTGATATTGATATGGACTTTTGTTATGAACGCCGTCAGGAGGTAATTGACTACGTAACCAAAAAATACGGTGAGGATCACGTTGCTCAGATTATAACTTTTGGTACAATGGCGGCAAAGGCGGCAATAAGGGACGTGGGCAGAGTTCTGGGAATGTCCTATTCTTCCGTAGACTCAATTGCAAAGCTTATTCCGAAAAACCCGAAAATAACATTAAAGGAATCCTTTGAAAAGAATAAACAGCTTCCAGAGGCATATAACAGCGACCCTGAAGTCAGAAAGCTTATTGATACGTCTTATGCGGTGGAAGGCAAACCAAGACACGCATCTACTCACGCAGCAGGTGTTGTTATTACAGATAAGCCTGTTTATGAGTATGTTCCTTTGTACAGAAACGGAGATATTATATCAACCCAGTTTACAATGACAACTCTGGAGGAATTGGGACTCCTTAAAATGGACTTTCTGGGACTTCGTACCCTTACAGTTATTAAAGATGCAATTAAGCTTTCAGGTGAAAATATAGATATTGAAAACATCGGCTTTGACGATGAAGAAGTCTATAAAATGATAGGAAACGGAGATACAGACGGTGTATTTCAGCTTGAAAGCGCCGGAATGAAAAAGTTTATGAGGGATTTAAAGCCTCATTCAATTGAAGACATCACAGCAGGTATTTCCCTTTACCGTCCGGGACCGATGGATTCAATTCCTATGTATATAGAAAATAAGAATAACAGAGATAAGGTGACATATCTTCATCCTCTTCTTGAACCGATTTTAAATGTCACATACGGATGCATAGTTTATCAGGAGCAGGTCATGGAAATCGTAAGAAGACTTGCGGGCTTTTCCATGGGACAGGCAGATCAGGTGCGCCGTGCAATGTCCAAGAAAAAAGAAAAGGATATGATAAAGGCAAAGCACGATTTTCTGTATGGTAATGAAACTGCACCGGGTGCCATAAAGCTCGGCATTGAAGAAAAAACCGCAATTGAAATCGTTGACAGAATGATGGACTTTGCCAAATATGCTTTTAACAAATCTCATGCGGCGGCGTATGCTGTTGTGGCATACAGAACTGCATATCTTAAATGTCATTATCCCGTGTATTTTATGGCGGCGCTGCTATCAAGCTTTATTGACAATACCGATAAAATTACAGAATATATTGAAATCTGCAAAAAATTCGGCATAGAGGTAATTAAACCTGATGTAAATGAAAGTATAGACGTTTTTTCGGTAAGCGGAAAGAAAATAAGAATAGGTCTTGTGTCTGTTAAAAATGTAGGCAGAACCTTTGTAAATGACCTTATAAGGGAAAGAGATGCCAACGGAAATTTCAAGGATTTTGAAGATTTCTGTATGCGAATGACAAGGTACAGCACCATTAACAAAAGAGCGATAGAATGCCTTATAAAAAGCGGAGCTCTTGACTCTCTGGGTGAGTTAAGAATAAATATGCTGCAGACCTATGAACGAACCCTTGAAATATGTCAGGATGAAAACAGAAGCACTGTTGACGGTCAGGTTTCCTTTTTCGGCGAGGAGGAAGAAAAAGCTCTTTCTCCAAAGAAGAAAAACGATGTGAAAGAACTGTCTCTTGTGGTAAGACTGAGCCTGGAAAAAGAGGTAATGGGCTTTTATGTGTCCGGGCATCCTCTTGATAATTATATAAATATATATAAAGATAAGGTTACGGCAGACTCTTTTGATGTAAGAAATGCAGGAACAGAAGAGTCAGAGCTTGACGATTCAAGCAGTGTGGTAATTGCTGCGGTAATTGAAGAACGTAAAATAAGTCTGACGAAAACCCGCAAGGAAATGCTTACGGGCAGAATTTCCGACAGAAGAGGAAGCTGTGAAATCCTTGTTTTTCCGAATGCTCTTGAAAAAGTCAAAAATGAACTTACGGAAGGCGCAGTAGTTCTCATATACGGCAAAGTAAACATAAGAGGTGAAAAGCCTCCTGTTGTGCTTTGCGAAAGGGTAGTGCCCCTTGATAACACTGCAAACAGTCAGAAGCTTTATATAAGATTTAAATCCGATGATAAAGAATTGTTTGCAAAAATGCTGGAAATTCTTCGCAGCAATAAAGGCAACGTTCCCGTTATGCTTTATTACGAAAATGAAAAGGTTACCAAAATGGCAACCAGAGAAAACTGGGTTATGCCGTCGGACAGACTTTTAAACGAATTAAGCAGACTTTTTGGCGGAGATAATATTAAACTAAAAAAATAATCAAAAATATTTGACAAATAATTCATATTGTGATATTATAGTTTTGTTACGGAGGTGTGGTATATAATGATTACGGCTTTAACAATTGTTCAGATTATTATAGCAATTGCATTGATAATTATAGTTTTGATGCAGTCCGGAAAAGCACAGGGTCTTTCAGGCAGTATTGCCGGCGGTGCTGAAACATTTTTCGGAAAGAATAAAGGACGTACTATAGACGGTATTTTAAATAAAGTTACTTCTGTCGTTGCAGTATTGTTCATTATTTGCTCCGTATTATTATTTGTTTTGCAGAAATAAATAAAAAACATTTGGCAGGCAGTTATTTTTTCCGTATTGTTGGGAAAATAATATTGTCTGCTTTTTTATATGCAATTTTTTTAATTTAACTGTAAATTACAACTTATAAGTTGTAATGACGGAAAATCAAAAAGTGTACCTCTATCCCCTCATTTTTTATTTCAGGAGAAAATATGGATAAAAAAGAACTGGTTTATTCCTTTATGTGCGATAAGTCTTATGCGCCTATGAAGTTTAAAGATATTGTGGCAATTCTTCAGGTGCCGCAAGAGGAAAGTGAGCTTCTGGGGAAATGCCTTGACGAACTTGCGTATGAATATAAAATCTTTAAAGATGAAAACGGGAAATATGTCTGTTTTGAAAATTCAGACTTTGTTTGCGGTACCTTTATGGGAACAGGTAAGGACTTTGGTTTCTTAAAATGCGATGACGAAAAAAAGAATGATATATACATTCCTCGCGACGGCATAAACACCGCTTTAAACCTTGATAAGGTAATAGTAAAAGTAACCAAAAAGAGCAACACCGCATCGGATGAGGGGTATGTTTATAAAATATTAAAGAGAAATAATCACTTTGTTGTAGGTGTGGTTCAGGTAAACAGAAACACAGTTTTTGTTGTGCCTGATAATTCAAAACTCAATACAGACATTTATATAAAAAACAGAGGAAAAATGACTTTCAGAAACGGAATGAAGGTTGTTGCAAGAATAGAAAAGTGGCCGGGGAAAGGTAAAAATGCCAGCGGAGTAATAACTGAGGTTCTCGGATTTGCAGGAAACAACGAAACTGAGGTTATGGCTGTTATCCGTGAAAACAAAATCAGGTACAGTTTTGGTAATTTTCCGTTAAGAGAAGCAAGCAGCCTGAGTTTAAACGAATCTGATTTTGAAGGCAGAACAGATTTCAGGGATAAAACAATAATTACCATTGACGGGGAAGATGCAAAAGACCTTGACGATGCAATAAGTATTGAAAAAAATAAGGATGGCTATATTTTAGGTGTTCATATTGCTGATGTAAGTCATTATGTAAAGCAGGATTCTTATATTGATAATGAAGCTCGCTTAAGAGGAACAAGTGTTTATTTTGCCGACAGAGTTATTCCGATGCTTCCCGAAGCCCTTTCAAACAATCTGTGCTCTCTTCAGGAAAATCAGGACAGACTTACCCTCTCGGTTGTAATGAACGTAGGCTTTGACGGTAAGGTCTGTGACTTTAAGATTGTGAACGGCATAATTAAAACAAAACACAGAATGACTTATACAGACGTCAGCAAAATGCTTGATGGCGAAAAAGACGTAATTGAAAGGTATAAGGACATTTACGATGACGTTCTTTTGATGAATGAGCTTTCGGAAATTCTCACAAAAAACCGCGATAAAAGGGGATATATCAACTTTAATTTTCCCGAAGCAAAAATTATTTTCGATGAGAATAAAAATGTAAAAGACGTAGTAAAAAGGGAAATAACAAAGGCAAATTTAATAATAGAAGAATTTATGCTTTTGTGCAACGAAACAGTTGCAGAGTTTGCATTCTGGAATGAAATCCCTTTTATTTACAGAGTTCACGAAAAGCCCGACAGCGAAAAGCTTGAAACTTTAAGAAAAATACTTTCGCTTTTAGGCTACAATTTAAAGCCTGTAAAAGAAGTGTATTCTTCAATGCTTAACGATATCTTAAAGCAGATAAAAGGAAAACCCGAAGAAAAGGTTCTGAACACAATGATGCTTCGTTCAATGATGAAAGCAAAATACTCTAAAGTAAACAACGGCCATTTCGGGCTTGCCCTTAAAAATTACTGTCATTTCACATCGCCTATAAGAAGATATCCCGATCTTGTTATACACAGAATTTTAAAGCTTTATCTTGACGGCAAAATGGATAAGGATAAATATAAATTCTATGAATCCTTTACCGCTGATGCGGCTGCATCATCAAGCGATGCAGAGGTAACTGCAACAAATGCCGAGCGCACAATTGAAGATATGAAAAAAGCTGAATATATGGAACGCTTTGTCGGTCAGAAGCTTTGCGGTGTAATATCTTCCGTTACTTCCTTTGGCATATTTGTTGAATTTGAAAACACAATAGAAGGTCTGGTCAGATTTGGCGATATGAGAGATGACTACTACGACTTTGATAAAGACAGTATGAGTGTCATCGGTGAAAGAACGGGAAAGGTTTACCGCATAGGTGACTTTGCAGAGGTGATTGTTGCAAGGTCAGACAGACTGACAGGACAGATTGATTTAATTTTTGCCTGAAAAAAGGAAATTTCAATTTTTTGTAGAATTAAATAAATAAGGTGATAAAAAATTGAGAATAATTAACTCTGATATAATAAAAAATACAGTTGAGAAAATGTGTGTTAAAGCAAACTGTGTACTTCCGCAGGATGTAAAAAACGCCATTGAAAAAGCATATAATAACGAAAAAGGCGAAATGCCGAAAAGCATACTTGAACAGCTTAAAGAAAATTACACAATTGCAGAAAATGAAGATATTCCCATTTGTCAGGATACAGGCATGGCGGTATTCTTTATAGAAATAGGCAAGGATGTTTTTGTGGAAGGGGACAGCATTGAAAAAGCGGTAAATGACGGTGTCAGCCTCGGCTATACAAAAGGTTATTTAAGAGCCTCGGTTGTAGGCGACCCTTTAGAGAGGGTTAATACCAAAGATAATACACCTGCTGTTATCTACTGCAATTTTACGGATGGTGACAAAATCAAAATCACCTTTGCGCCAAAAGGCTTTGGCAGTGAAAATATGAGTGCTGTAAAAATGCTCAAGCCTGCCGACGGTGTTGAGGGAGTTAAAAGGTTTGTAGTTGAAACCGTAAAAAATGCTTCTTCAAATCCTTGCCCGCCAATCGTTGTAGGCGTTGGAATAGGCGGAACAATGGACAAGGCGGCAGTGCTTTCCAAATATGCCTTAACAAGAAATCTTGACGAAGAAAATAAAAATGAATATTATAAAAGCCTTGAAAATGAGCTTTTGGAGGAAATTAATAAGCTTGACATAGGACCTGCGGGAATGGGAGGAGTAACAACCGCCCTTGGTGTTAACATTGAAACTTATCCCACTCATATAGCAGGACTTCCGGTAGCGGTGAATATTAGTTGTCATGTTACACGACATTTAATAGAAATTATTTAAATACGGAAGGAGAAAAACGTATGAAGATCAATCTGACAACAAAAAAGGTAAACCTGAAGGACTCAACAAAGGAAAAACTGGAGAAGAAACTGGCAAAGTTTGACAAAATCTTAAAAGACGATGCAACTGCCGATGTAAAATTCAAGATGGAAAATGATTTGATTTATCTTGAAATTGCAATTTCTTCAGGTGATATGATTTTAAGAGCACAATCCTTTGACGAAGACGCAAAAACAGCTATTGATAAGATTATTTCTCTCCTAGAGGGACAACTTCGCAAGTACAAAACAAAACTTCAGAAAAAGGTTAAAAATTCGGGCTATGAAGAATATTTTGCTGAAACTCCCGATTCTGACTATGAAGAAGAAACAGAGTTTAATATTGTTAAAACCAAAAAATTCTCTGTCAAACCAATGAGCGTTGACGAAGCAATCCTTCAGATGAATCTTCTGGGACATGAGTTTTATGTGTTTACAAATGCAGAAGATGACAAAATTAACATTGTTTATAAAAGAAAAGATAAAAATTACGGATTAATTGAAACAAATTAACTTTTAACTTAAAAAGCACCCATTATGGGTGCTTTTTTTAGTATATAAAAGCCTCAAAAATCAAAAATAAACTTGTACTTTCTGATTTTTGAGGT
>CAZMHL010000040.1:0-13677 GCA_964566065.1 uncultured Eubacteriales bacterium | reverse complement strand
ATTGGAATCTAAAACAGAACCAAATAAAATAACATAAAAAGCATCTTGCTTATGGGGCATACTCTAAAGGACAGTAATTCAAAAGGCTGAACGAAATCAATCGTTCAGCCTTTTAGCGTAGGGGACGACCTGTGTGTCGTTCCGGGTTATAAGGTCTTAGGATATCCTAAATAATTGGAAAATGCGATACATTTTCCCTGCTTGTTACAGTACCGGACATTATTTCCTCAAATTCAAATTAAGTTGGAAACGGGGCTGTTAACGAATTATTGCTCAGCCTTCAAACCGTCTTATAGTGTTAAGTGTTGTGCAGAATTAAGTAACACGTTTTTTGCTTTTGACTTGAAAAAAGCATAATTTAATGATATAATATAACAAATTATTTGTGTGAGCGGAGGGATGTCATGAACTGGGATAATTTTCGTTTTATTGACCTTTTCGCTGGAATAGGTGGTATAAGGCTTGGTTTTGAATATGTGGGTGGACATTGCGTATTTTCAAGCGAGTTTAACAGTGATGCTTGCATTACATATGAAGCAAACTTTGGCGAATATCCCTCTGGCGACATAACAAAAATCAAATCAACAGATATTCCTGATTTCGATATTTTATTGGGTGGTTTTCCTTGCCAAGCGTTTTCAATAATTGGGAAAAAAGAAGGTTTTTCAAATGAAACCTGTGGAACCCTATTCTTTGATATTGAAAGAATACTGAAAGAAAAAAAACCATCCGCTTTTATGTTGGAAAATGTTAAAAATCTTGCTACTCATGATAAAGGAAAAACCTTTAAGATTATCAAATCTCACCTTGAAATGTTAGGATATCATACATATGCAAAAGTTCTTAATGCTCTTGATTATGGAGTTCCACAAAATAGAGAACGAATATTTATTGTTGGTTTCCTTGATGATGTAGATTTTTCATTTCCTGAGCCAATTCCTAAAAGTCAAAGGCAAACATTATCCGATATTTTGGAAACTAATGTGGATAGAAAATACTATGTCAGAGATGAAATTAAACAATCACGATTAGAGAGAATAAAAGATAAAAACTACCCCAAACCATATATTTCCCACGAAAATATGGCTGGTTCTATTACTCCGCACCCTTATTCCTCGGCTCTGCGTGCAGGTGCTTCCGCAAATTACATTTTAATTAACGACGAAAGACGTCCGACAGAGCGAGAAATGCTCCGTATACAAGGTTTTCCCGATACATATAAATTTGTTTTGCCATACACAAAAGTAAAACATCAATGTGGTAATTCCGTTGCCGTTCCTGTTATTAAAGCAGTAGCGACCGAAATGATTAAAGCATTAAAAGCATACAACAAAAAGGAGGAGGAAAGATGGAATTAAGACCAAGATTAAGAGATTCAAAGCATTTATCTACAAAAACCTTATACCCCTTAAATATTATCCCACAAGAAATAATCACCAAGATAGGTGGTTATCTTGTTTACTTGCTTTACATTGGCAGAAAGGATGTATCTGGCAACGATTGGGGAGACGCATTTGCCGATTCCATTGCTGGTGTTCACCTTGACTCTCCAGTGGGCATTGCCGATGTTATATTAGACAAGAATTGTTGGTCGGCAAAAACTGTTAAAGTTAAAGACCCTTTTTCTGTTTCAAATGTACGTTTAATCAGTGGTAGATGTTCCCCTGATTATTCGTATGGAATTACTGATCCTCACAAGGATGTTCAAAAAACTGGTGAAGCAGTTTTAAGCATTTGGAATGAAAGAATTAACATTGCTACTGACCATTATAGTAGTGTAAGAACTGCTGTTTTGGTAAGAAGTTATGATTGTCTATCATATAGATTGTTTGAAGAAGAAACACAAAGATTTAGAACAACAGATTATAATTGGGAAGTTAATTCAAATGGAAACTTGGTTGGATTAGACCATAGTGGAAGGTTGTGCTTTACTTGGCAACCACATGGTTCACAATTTACCATACATACAGAAGTTCCTAATAGTGCCATTAAGTTTCAAATCAAGCAACCCCCGACTATCACAAAGACGGATGTGCTCAAGGTCGTAGAGTTTGACGAAAGTTGGGTTCAAATTATTAAATAGTTTTGAAGTATGCAGGAATGGTTTAAGAACTATGACGGTTTGGCGATTGCCGCAAAACTGTTAAATTAGAAATCAAATTTCTTTTATAATGATTAAAGGTCGCAGCAAATTGCTACGACCTTTTTATTGTCCTTTAGAGCACACCCCATATTCAGTCATTTTTTTATTGCGGTACTTTTAATGTTATAAATATTCTTCCTTTTTTGCTTACAGAACCGACCTGTGAAAGAAGCGCTCTTCCTTTTTTGTGAAGCTTTACTTTGTCGCCCTCGCTTAAAAGTCTGTCCGACTTGGTGCATAAAACATCATTTACATAAACAAGCTTTGAAGAAATTGCCTGTTTGGCATTTTCCCTTGAAAGGCGGAAGGCGGTTGAAACGATGCTGTCAAGTCGAAGAGATGAAACCGTATCGGTTATTTCTCTGTATTTCTGCTCGGGAATTACTATTTCATCAACATCTAAAATATCGGTGCTTATGGGCACTCTTCCTGCCTTAAAATAGTTGGTGTCAAGAAAGTCGGCAATTTCGGTTTTAATTAAAATCTGTGCAAAGCCCTCTGAAACCAAAATGTCGCCGGTTTTGTCTCTCTTTATTCCGCAGTTTAAAACCGAGCCTAAAAAATGCCTGTGAGTAAGTTCGGCATTTGGCGTATGGGACACCTTCAGGATTTTAATTTCATCTTTAATGTCAACCTCATATTCGGGCAGAAAAAAGAGAACTTTTCGCTCCGCATCTTCAAATCCGCCCCACAAAATATAGTCTGTCTTAAATTCCCTTTCCATTTCTTTTACAAGTGTCTGGGCGTTTAAATCAAGAAAATCCGTGCAGGTTAAAATGTTCTTGTTTAAGCATCTGTTGTGCCTGTCCATTATATTCGAAACTGTCATTTTTTCGTCTTTTGAAATGTTGTATTTATCCATAAACATATAATAGCACAATATATGGTATTTTGGCAACAGACAAATACTATTTTGCAAAAAAATGCAGTAATATTGTATAAAATTCATTTGACAAAATATGTTTTTGTGATATACTGAATTTATGATTAAAATATTTTTGGAGGTCTTTAAAATGAAAAAGATTTTAGCTTTAGTGCTCGCACTTGCAATGACAGTTTGTGTACTTGCATCCTGCGGCGGCGCAGACAGCGACAATACAATAACAATGGCAACAAATGCCGAATTCCCGCCATATGAATATATGGAAGACGGAAAAGTAGTTGGTATCGATGCTGAAATCGCTCAGGCGATTGCTGAAAAACTCGGAAAAGAACTCGTAATTGAAAATGTTGATTTTGATTCATTGATTCCGGGCGTTCAGACAGGAAAATACGACTTTGTTATGGCAGGTATGACTGTTACAGACGAAAGAAAAGAACAGGTTGATTTCACACAGACATATGCAACGGGCGTTCAGGTAATAATCGTTAAAGAAGATTCACCAATCAAAACAGCTGATGACCTTTTGGCGGAAGGCGCAAATAACAAAATCGGTGTTCAGCTTGCAACAACAGGCGACCTTTACTGCACATGGGATATCGAAGACGAAGGTCTCGGTAAAGTTGAAAGATACAACAAGGGCGCAGATGCTGTTATGGCTCTGAACTCAGGTAAAGTTGACTGTGTTGTTATTGACAACGAGCCTGCAAAGGTATTCGTAGCAAACAATCCGGGTCTTAAGATTCTTGATACAGAATATATCACAGAAGATTATGCTGCTGCAGTATCAAAAGATAATCCTGAATTACTTGCAGAAATAGATGCTGCTTTGGGAGAACTTATCGCTGACGGAACAGTTGCAAAGATTATTGAAAAATACATCCCGGCGGAATAATAAGTAATTATCACAAAGAGCTGCCTTAACCGACAGCTCTTTGATTTTTTGAAAGGAGTTTTTGGTAAATGCCCGAATGGATTTTAAAGCTGAAGAGAGACTTCATTGTTGCGTTTGTTGAAGACAACAGATGGAAGTATCTTGCTGAGGGTATACAAAATACACTTATTCTTACTTTCTTTGCTCTTATTTTGGGTGTTGTGCTTGGTGTGGTTATCGCCGCAATCAGAACAACCTATGATAAGCAGTATAAAGAAATGAAAAACCCTTTGGGGAAAATCTTTCTGAGATTTTTAAACTGGTTGAGCAAAGTATACCTTACAGTTATAAGAGGAACACCGGCAATGGTGCAGATTCTTATTATTTTCTTTATAATAATGGCAAGCTCCGATAATAAAATGCTTTGCGGTATTATTGCATTCGGTGTTAACTCAGGCGCATATGTTGCCGAAATTATCCGAGGCGGAATAATGAGTATTGATGAAGGTCAGACGGAAGCAGGTCGTTCACTTGGCTTTAACTATGTGCAGACTATGGGCTTTATTGTGCTCCCTCAGACTTTTAAGAACATTCTTCCCGCTCTTGCAAACGAATTTATCGTGCTTTTAAAGGAAACAGCCATTGCGGGCTATGTTGGTGTTACAGACCTTACAAGAGGAGCTAATATAATAAGAGGTATTACATATCAGAGTTTCTGGCCACTTCTTGCCATTGCAGCTATTTATCTTGTAATGGTAATGTTCTTCACAAAGCTTGTGGACATTTTAGAGAGGAGGCTGCGTAAGAGTGAGCGTTAATTTTCTTATTGAAACAAAGGATTTGCGTAAGCATTACAACGGAGGGAAAATCAAGGCACTCGACGGCGTATCTGCTGAAATTGAAAAGGGCGAGGTTGTAGTTGTAATCGGACCGTCGGGCTCGGGAAAATCAACCTTTCTCCGTTCTCTTAATCTTCTTGAAATGCCAACCTCGGGAAGCATTATTTTCGAGGGACAGGAAATTACAGACCCTAAAGTAAATATAAATATCCACCGTCAGAAAATGGGAATGGTTTTTCAGCAGTTTAATCTTTTCCCACATATGACGGTTATGAGAAATCTTACAATAGCACCAATGAAGCTCCTTAAAATGAGCAGGGAGGATGCAGAGAAAAAAGCAAAAGCGCTTCTTGAAACAGTAGGTCTTGCCGACAGAGCTTCTGCCTATCCGTCACAGCTTTCAGGCGGTCAGAAGCAGAGAGTGGCAATAGTACGTGCTCTTATGATGAACCCCGACGTTATGCTCTTTGATGAGCCTACATCAGCTCTTGACCCCGAAATGGTTGGAGAAGTGTTAAACGTAATGAAATCTCTTGCAAAGGACGGAATGACAATGGTTGTTGTTACTCACGAAATGGGCTTTGCAAAAGAGGTTGCCGACAGAGTAATCTTTATGGCAGACGGCGTTATTGTGGAAGAAGGAAAACCTGAAGAAATTTTCGAAAATCCGAAGGATACAAGAACACAACAATTTTTAAAGAGCGTTCTGAATTAAAAAATGATTGCACCGAAAACACCCGAAAGGGTGTTTTTGTTGACAATATTTCAGGTTTTATCTATAATTAAGGCAAAGGATGTGGAAATATGAAAAAGATATTATGTTTGACAATGGCTGTGCTGATGATTCTATCTTTGAATGTATCGGCCGCAACAAAGGTTTATGAATACACAGGGGATATTCCCAAAGGTGATGTTGCCGATTTTTATGCTTATCCGATTGCACAGAATGCAACAAGATATGCGCCCTGGTTTGTGCAGTGGGCAAGGCAGACAGAGGCTGAATATGCAACAGGCGTAAGAGCAGGCGACGGAAATCAGATGATAATGTCAATTGCTGCATCTCCCGTAAACCCAGATCATCTTATTTTCGGCGTTGATACTTCGGGAATCTGGAGAAGTACAGACGGCGGAATCAACTGGGAAACAACCGGAGAAAACAACAACGGCTGGTCTGTTAACGACCTTATCTGGAGCCCTTATGATGAAAACGTTGCCTTTTCCGTACAGACTCCTTCAAGACAGAATAATTCTACGGCAATAACCAAGTCAAATGCCGGTGAATATGACGGACTTTACAAAACCACCGATGCAGGGCACACCTGGAGAATGGTTCTGCCAAAGAACTACCTTTCAATGGCGTGCAGTAATGGGATTATTCAGTACGACAAGCACGGAAATATCTATACTCTTACAAGCGAAGGTCTTTATAAATCGGAAGATGATGGCGAAACCTGGGAGCTTATAGACAGTACACTATTTGAAAAAGATACAAGCGTTTATTCAATGTATCTTTTTGACGGCGAGGGCAAAAGAATGTTTGTCTGTGCCGGAGGCGGTCTTTATTACACAGCCAACAAAGGTTTTACCTGGAAAATGAAGCACGGCAACATTGAAGGTGTAACAGGCTGTACCTCCGTTGCCGTTGACCCTTATGACGAAAATCATTTGTTTGCCTGCTTCGAGGGACCTGATGACAAGCTTTATGAGTCTTTCGATTTTGGTGAAACCTGGGAGAAAGTCAAGTATAAAAGAAGCGCCACCGATACGGCAACTCCCCAGATAGTAAGATATTGTCTTAAAGAGGACGGAAGCAAAAGACTCTTCCTGGTTTACACGAAAAACGGCTCATCGCCTTTCCAGTATTCGGATAATGACGGCAAAAACTGGAATATTCCAACTCTTCACGGCAGAGACATTATTTATAATAACAACGGAAGAGGTTATTTCTGCGAGGGCTTTTATATAGACACAACAAATCCCGGTACAATCTGGTATTCCTTTGCAGATTATGTTTATAAATCAACTGACTATGGTACAAATTTCTACCCGAGAAACGGCGGTTATTCGGGAATAAACACCAATGAGGTGTTTATAGATCAATCAGGAACAATGTGGTTTGCAGACGTTGACCGAGGTCTTGCACATACCACAAAACCATATAAAAAGGGAGAATATTCTCCTGTTGAAAGAGATTTAAGAAGCAGTGCTTCAACTGCCGTAACAGTTGACCCTGATGATGTTAATCACGTTCTTGCATACGGAAACAGCGGACTTCAGATTACATACGACAGAGGGGAAAGCTGGGAAAAAGTTGCGGGAATAGATGCAATGTATTCCGTTCTTAAGTATCATAAAAAAGATAAAAATTTCATCTACGGCGGAAAGTTCGTTAGTAAGGACAACGGAAAAACATGGGAGGAGATTGACCATCCTGTTTCATCCGTTTCCGAAGCAAATAATGATGTTGCATACAGTCTTGACGGCAAGGAACTTCTGGTTACAAAGGACAGAGGCGAAACCTGGACATCTCTTGGTAATATAGGTACAATTTATGTTGTAAAGGCAGACTTGTTTGATGAGAACACAGTCTGGTACGGCGGCTACAACGGAACCGTGCACAAAAACACAAACGGGGTTGTAACAACCTATGGTAAAGAAAACGGGTTAAGAACAGATAAAGGAATACAGGTTGCAATAACCGATATCACTCAGGACCCAAAGGATAAAAACCACCTTATCTGCGGAGGTAAAAATACCAAAGAGGGTATCAAGTCTCCGGGGCTTTATGAAACCTACGACGGTGGTGAAAACTGGATTTTAGTTCCGGGAATGAAAGGGATTTTAAATCTTAATTCAATTACATTCTCAACAGTTTCCGACGAGGTGTTTATCGGCACCTGCTCTAACGGATTTATAATTTACGACTATAAAACCTTTAAAAAGTGGTATGACGGTGAGCTTACAAGCTGGGATAAGAGCGATGAGTACATAATTCCCAATATGTATACAGACGGCAGAATAAGAGTTAAAATCGACAGTGATGTAATCGGCTTTGACTCAGACCCGTTCCTTGAAAACGACAGAACCTTTGTGCCAATGAGAAAAATCTTTGAAAAGCTTGGCGCAAAAATCGAATGGGACGATGCAACTCAGACCGTAACGGGAACAAAAGGCGACATTGTCGTTAAGCTTACAATCGGAAACAAAGTTGCAACTGTAAACGGTGCAGAAAAGACACTTGATGCAGTTCCGCAATTAAGAAATTCAAGAACGATGATTCCTCTCCGCTTTGTTGCCGAAGCCCTTGGCTGCAAGGTTGACTGGAGCGAGTCTAATAATCTTGTTATAATAAAGAGTGAATAATAAATAACAAAGAATAAAACAGGTGCAAACTCCGCAGATGCGGAGTTTGTTTATTTTACAGAAAAGTATTGATAAAATTAATAAAATGATTTATAATATTTATGCCAAATCAATTGAATAATAATGACAAGAGCTTTTCTTTTTATAAAAAGATGAGTATATTTTGGTGTCATATCGTTAAGAATTTGATAAAAATGCAAATTCCCAACGGTATGACACAGATTTGTTCTTGTCTTATTCGATTGGTTTGGCGACTATCGGGGTTTGCGTTTTTTGTGCGTCTGCTTCGGTAGGCGCATTTTTTATTATATTTAGGAGGTTTTCTGAATGAAAAAAAGAATTTGGGCAGTGATTATCAGTATAGTGATTGCTTTGCCATTGCTGACAAGTGGGGTAGTTTTAGCGGAAGATAACATTACCGTTAAATTAAATGGTCAGATACTGACATTTGATGTACAGCCTCAACTCATTAACGGAAGAACTATGGTGCCTTTGCGAAAAATATTCGAAAGCTTAGGCGCAACTGTAGAGTGGGATGAAGAAACACAGACTGTTACGTCTGTGAGGGGAGACACTACTGTAAAACTTACAATCGGTGTTCCTGCTATAACAATAAATAAGCAGATTCCAAAAGAACTTGATACGGCTCCCTGCACTGTCAATGACAGAACATTGGTACCTGTAAGAGCTGTTTCAGAGGCTTTTAATATGAATGTGGATTGGGATGATGCTGCACAAACGGTTTTGATTACGTCGCCGAATGTGAATATGACCGCCTATAATAAACTAAAGAATATTATTTTAACAGAAGGAGATAAGTCCTCTATTACAGAATCTTACAGTATTTATTACATTCCTCGTGATGAAAAGTACAGTTTAATGCTTGATTATCAACCAAAATATGAAAATATTACATTATACTATACGTGGGAAGGTAGTTTAAAAAATACAGTTATGATATCAGTTTATACTGATATGAACCCCAGTTTATACTATGTAACAGAATATTCTTCCGGAAGTGAATATGTATTATACGCTGATTATCCAAAAGCAAATCAACCTTTTGTAGAAAAAAATAATACTTTCCCGGATTATTTACCGCCTTACGAATCTTTGAATCTAAATATGGCTCTTATGGATATTCTTATGCAAGATGTATCAGGTATGTCTTTCTCTGATTTTGGTTTATACTATGTAAAGCCGCAATAAGAAGAAATTCAATGATCGGAAAAACAAAAAGTAGTGGAGGGTCTCTGTGCCCTCCCTTTTTAATAAGTTGAAAAATTGTATTCGTTATGATAAAATCATTGTGGGTGATAAAATGAAAAAAAGTAAAATATTATTAATCAGTTTAACAATTTTAATCTGCCTGTTTACGGGATTTTCTGTAATGGCGGCAGAGGATGTTGTTTTGAGTCTTGTGATTGACAACCCAGTAATGGAGGTCAATGGTGTTGAATGTGAAATAGATGCAGGTCGGGGAACAAAACCTGTAGTAACGGACGGTCGTACTCTTGTGCCGATAAGAGCAATAATTGAGGCATTCGGCGGTGAGGTTTTATGGGAGGAAAGTACACAGTCTGTAATTCTTAATATGGATAATGACAGCATAAGACTTTGCATTGACAGTAACATAGCATATCTTAACGGAGTAGCAAGAACTCTTGATGTTTCACCTACTGTTATAAACGGAAGAACAATGTTGCCTATCCGTTTTGTCGCAGAAGGATTCGGGCTTGGTGTAGCATGGGACGGAAATACACAAACAGTTTATATTATAAGTGATTCTTTCACCGATGCGGAGTATGAAAGATTAAAAAATGCGGTGCCTGAATATTCGGGGAATCCGTACTGTATTATTAATCAGAACAATACCTATTTTGAAGAGTATGAAATAATCCCCGTATCTTTTGAGTATTACAGTGAGCTTGATGAACTGGGAAGATGTGATGTGTGTATTTCTTCGGTCGCAAAAGATATAATGCCGACAGAGGACAGAGGAAGCATAAGCTCGGTAACACCTACAGGCTGGATAAATGCAAAGTACGATGTTGTTCCCGGAGGATATCTTTATAACAGATGCCATCTTATAGGTTTTCAGCTTACAGGTGAAAATGCCAACGACAGAAACCTTATAACAGGAACCAGATATCTTAATGTTGAAGGTATGCTGCCCTTTGAAAATGAAGTTGCAGAATACATAAAAAACACAGGTAACAGGGTTATGTACAGAATTACACCCGTATTTTCAGGTGACAATCTTGTGGCTGACGGCGTTCTTATGGAGGCATATTCGGTAGAGGATAACGGAGCGGGTATTTCATTTTGTGTGTACTGTTACAATGTTCAGCCAAATGTAATAATAGACTATTTAAGCGGCAGAAGTACACAGTCCGGATATTCGGCTGAAGAAGAAACACAAGAAGAAGTTACAGAACCTCAAGTACATGGAATATATCGCACACCTAAAGGCAAAAAATATCATTTTGACCCTGATTGCGGAGGGAAAAACAGTTATCAGGTAACAATGGATCAGGCACTTGCAGCCGGTTTGACGCCTTGCAAAAAATGTGCCCAATAGATAAAAATATGAATTTCCTAAAGCGAAAACCGACAAGATTAAAAGGATATGATTATACCAAAAACGGGGCATTTTTTTAGAAAAAACCAAATATTGTTCCTAAAAAACCAAAAGAAACAAAAGCAGTGTTATGTTACAATTAAAGCGGATTGAATTTTATATTTTAAGGGGAGTAATATGAAAAAGATATTGTGTTTAATAATGGCTTTGCTGGTACTTTTGCCTTTAAGCGTAACCGCTTTAGCTGAAACAAAGGCTTATGATTATTCGGGAGATATTCCCAAAGGAGATGTTGCGGATTTTTATGCTTATACGATAGCACAGAATGCAACAAGGTACTCTCCCTGGTTTGTTCAGTGGGCAAGGCAGAGCGAATTTGAATATTCAACGGGCAGAAGAGGCGGCGACGGAAATCAGATGATAATGTCAATTGCAGTATCTCCCGTAAACTCCGACCATATGTTCTTTGGTGTTGATATGGCGGGAATATGGAGAAGCACCGACGGCGGCGTTAACTGGGAAACAACGGGTGAGAATAATAACAGCATCTGTGTTACGGACATAGTCTGGAGCCCTTATGATGAAAATGTTGCCTTTTGCGTGCAGACACCTACAAGACAGCACGATGGTTCTGTGAGCAAATCAAACAAGTCGGAGCTTGACGGACTTTATAAAACAGAAGATGCAGGTCATACCTGGAAACCAGTTTTGCTTAAAAACTTTATTTCAATGGCTTGCAGTAACGGAATTATTCAGTACGACAAGCATGGAAATATCTATGCTCTTTCAAGCGAAGGTCTTTATATGTCAGAGGATGACGGAGATAATTGGGAGCTTATAGACGGTCACTTTCTGCCTGAAGATGCAGGAGTATATTCAATGTATCTTTTTGGCGGTGAGGGCAAAAGGATGTTTGTTTGCGCAGAGGGAGGACTTTACTACACAACAAATAAAGGCTTTACCTGGAAAACAATGAACGGCAATGTTGAAAACGTAGAAAGCTGTACCTCGGTTACTGTTGATCCTTATGACGAAAATCATCTGTTCGCCTGCTTTCAGGGTCCTGAACATAAGCTCTATGAATCTTTTGATTTCGGCACAACCTGGAATAAAGTGAAATACAGAACCAATTCCGAAAATGTTGCAACTCCGCAGATTGTACGCTATTGTGTTAAAGAGGACGGAAGCAAAAGACTGTTTCTGGTTTACACAAAATACGGCGGCTCACCTCTTCAGTATTCAGACGACGAGGGAAAAACCTGGAATGCGCCAATTTTAAATGACAGAGATCTTGTTTATAACAACGGCGGAAAAGGATACTATTGCGAGGGCTTTTTCATTGACAATGCAAATCCGGGCAATGTGTGGTATTCTTTTTCAGACCATATTCATAAATCCACCGACTACGGCACAAATTTCTACCCAAGTAACTGCGGTTTTTCGGGGATAAACACAAGCTCAGTTTTTATTGATAAAGAGAACAGAATGTGGTTTGCAGATGTGGACAGAGGCGTTGCTCACACCACAAAGCCCTATAAAAAAGGAGAGTATTCTCCTGTTGCAAGGGATTTCGGCGGCGGCTCGGCTGCAGCCGTTGTGGTTGACCCTAATGACATCAATCACGTTCTTGCATCGGGCAGTGGCGGACTTCAGGTTACCTATGACAGGGGCAAAACATGGGAAAAAGTTTCCGTTTTTAAAGATGTGTATGCAGTTCTTCAGTACCATAAAAATGATGATAATTTTATATATGCAGGAAAATTTGTAAGTAAGGATAACGGAGAAACCTGGTCGGAGCTTGAGCATATTGTTCACAGCGTTTCGGGAGCAAATAACGATGTGGTCTATAGCGTAGATGGCGGTATTCTTCGCGTCAGCAAGGACAGAGGAAAAACCTGGACAGATGTAACAAACACCGGTAAGCCCTATTTTATTACTGCAGACCTTTTTAATGAAAATACTGTCTGGTACGGAGGCTACAGCGGAGTAGTCTATAAAAATACAAATGGTAATGTTACAATCTACGGCAAGGACAACGGACTTAAAACTTCAAAGGGAAGAACGGTTTCTTTAGCTGCTTTCGCTCAGGACCCGGGTGATAAAAACCACCTTATTGTGGGCGGAAAGAATACCGACTGGGGAATAAAAACACCCGGTGTTTATGAAACTTATGACGGCGGAGAAACGTGGGTTCTTGTCCCGGGAATGAAGGGAATTGCCAATGTAAATTCAATCACCTTTTCAACTGTTTCAGACGAGGTGTTTATCGGCACCTGCTCTAACGGATTTATAATTTACGACTATAAAACCTTTAAAAAGTGGTATGACGGTGAGCTTACAAGCTGGGATAAGAGCGATGAGTACATAATTCCCAATATGTATACAGACGGCAGAATAAGAGTTAAAATCGACAGTGATGTAATCGGCTTTGACTCAGACCCGTTCCTTGAAAACGACAGAACCTTTGTGCCAATGAGAAAAATCTTTGAAAAGCTTGGCGCAAAAATCGAATGGGACGATGCAACTCAGACCGTAACGGGAACAAAAGGCGACATTGTCGTTAAGCTTACAATCGGAAACAAAGTTGCAACTGTAAACGGTGCAGAAAAGACACTTGATGCAGTTCCGCAATTAAGAAATTCAAGAACGATGATTCCTCTCCGCTTTGTTGCCGAAGCCCTTGGCTGCAAGGTTGACTGGAGCGATTCAAATAATCTTGTTATAATTAAAAGTGAATAGTTAAGAGTTAAAAGTTAAGAGAAAATGAAGAGGATGTAAAAAAAGTCCGGAACGCCAAAAGGTCGGAATAAGTATATATAAGGCTATATAAAACTTATAGTATTTATAACTAAATGCAGAAAACTCTCAAATTTGAGAGTTTTCTTTGTTTTGTATAACGAAAACCACCGGCTTAGCCGGTGGTTCAAAAAAGGCTTTTGCCGTTGAGAAAATCCGCTGCAGCGGCAGGCTCCCCTGTGTAAGGGGAGCTGTCGCCGT
>CAZMHL010000039.1:0-14088 GCA_964566065.1 uncultured Eubacteriales bacterium | reverse complement strand
AAAAGCAAGGTAAACCTTGCTTTTGCCCGGTTTGTTCGTTCCGAATCATTTTTTCTATCCCCTGAAAAAGGAGGTGTAAATTTATTTACACCTCCTTTTTCTTAAAACATAGGTAAATATTTAATGTAATAAGGTGACAGTATAAATGCAACGGACATAATTATAAGTGTTTCAACAACAGCCCAGATGATTGTTGCCCTTGCATATGATTTTCTGTTTAAATTTGTAGCACTCACAGCCCAGACTATAAACACAATTATGTTCACAATCGGAATACATTTTAAAAGAAATAACAGAATGAAGTCTGGTGTTTTAAGAGGTTTTGTTACTGCATTTTCCTTATATGTGGAGAACGCTCTTTGCTCGAGAGTAAGAGGTGTTCCGCAGTTTTTGCAGAAAACATCATTTTCTTTCAGTTGATTGTTACATACAGGACAATTCATATTAATATTCCCTCCCAATAACGGCTTCGCTTGCTTTACCGTTTTCTGTTTCTATAATTCCGTAACTGAATTTGCCGTCTCTTGGCCTTGATATACTTCCGGGATTTAAAAACGTTACTCCTTTTTCTTTGATTATCAGACCTCTGTGAGTGTGTCCGGTAAGGACATAGGCACATTCATTCTCTCTGGCAAATTCGTAGAGTGCAATGTCGGACATCTGATGTCCGTGACAGCAAAAGATTTTAATTCTGTCAAACTCTATCACAATCTTTGATTGTGCATTAGAATAAAAATCATTATTTCCTGCAACGTATTTAAAATCAATTTCAGGGTACATCTTTTCAAGGTTTATGGCATCACGTACAGTATCGCCAAGATGGATAACCAGGTCAATATCCCTGATGCTATCAATCGTTTCAATACAACGTTTTATGTTACCGTGTGTATCTGAAAAAATCAGTATTCTCTTCACAATATCACCTTATGATAGTTTAGTCTAATTTCAGAGAATTGTCAAGTAACACATCTTTGCAAATGACATATTATGTGATGGGAGGTGTTATATATGTGCAGAAAACATCATGAGTGTACTGATACAAGCATTTTGTTTTTTATCTTGGTATTCCTTATCCTTTTCTCGTGCTAACATAATTCATAATACGATGCCATACAATTAAGTATGGCATCGTATTTACAAGGAGTGATATTTTGAATTTTCTCGGCAAAAATCTTGATGAAACAATGGTTGACAAAATTAAACAGATACTGAATTCGCCTGAAGGGCAAAAATTAAAACAGGAATTAGCGGAGATAGATACAAGAGAATTAACTGACAAGCTTAAAGGAATCAACTTGAATGATATCGACCTAAAAGACATTGCTGATAAAATTGACAAAACCGATAAAAATGAAATAATTGATCAGTTGAAAAATATAAACAGTGAATTTTTAAAAAACAGGAGGTAGACTATGGCAGATGCAATGGAACTTTTATCCGGTTTACTGAAAAATAAGGATACATTAAATAATCTGAAAAATCTTGTTTCAGATCAGCAGGAGCGTGAAAAAACGGTTTACTCTGACGATGCAAAACCTTATAATTCAGATATGCCTGATCTTTCTTTTCTTACAGAACTGTTGAGTAATAACCGGCAAAACGTGGAAATAATGAACAAAATGAAAAAAGCATATGATGCCTATTCTGATGATCGTGACCCGGGAATAAATTTATTAAATGCGCTTACACCGTATCTTAGCAACAAAAGAAATGAAAATCTCAGCAAAATAATGACAGCAGTAAAAGTTGGAAAAGCATTTACTCAACTTGGCAGGTGAAAATATGGAAAGAAAGTATTACAGACAGTACGAACCATACAAGAAAATAATTCCAAGACAGGAAGATTTTCCTGTTCTTGAATTTAAGAATGAAGCAAATGAGATTACAAATGAACCTGAAAAGAAAGAAATAGCATCAAAAAATAACATTCTGCCGTTTGATTTAAAACTTGACGATATTATTATTCTCGCAGTTCTTATAATGCTTTTGTCTGAAAGTGAAAAAGACAGTATTACAATTATTGTTCTTGCTTTTTTGTTTTTGTCCGAATACATATTTTAGTTGATTTATTATGGTTTTGGAGTTATAATAATAAAAAAATATGAAATGAGGAAAATTACATATGATGTATCCCTTGAAAATGAAACCTGAATTTAAAGAAGCAATATGGGGAGGAGAAAATTTAAGAAAAATTTATAATAAAAATATCCCGGGAAATAAAACGGCAGAGAGCTGGGAGGTAGCTTGTCATAAAAACGGAAATTCATATGTTGATAACGGCGAATTTAAAGGCTTGATGCTTTCTGAAGTTATTGAAAAACACGGGCATGAGATAATGGGCACCTATTATTGCGACGGTATTAAGTTTCCGTTGCTTTTCAAAATACTTGATGCAAACGACAAGCTTTCTGTTCAGGTTCATCCAGATGATGATTATGCCGACAAAAATGAAAACGGTGAGCTAGGAAAAACAGAAATGTGGTATGTTCTCAAGGCTGATGACGGTGCAAAACTTGTTTTCGGTTTTATACCTGATGTTACGGAAGAAATGTATAAAAGAGCAATCAATGACGGAACTCTTGAGGAGCTTTTAAATTATGTTGATGTCAAAGAGGGAGACGTATTTTTTATACAGTCACGTACGGTTCACGCAATAGGCGGAGGAATTGTAATTGCTGAAATGCAACAGAATTCCGACACAACATACAGGGTTTATGATTATAACCGAGTGGGCACTGATGGAAAGAAAAGAGAGCTTCATGTAGATAAAGCTGTTGCAGTTTCAAACCTTGAATGTGCATCAGGCAAGGAAAAATCCGCAGGAGTTAAGATGAAAGCCGGAGATAATGAGATTACTTTTTCTGTAAGCTGTGAATATTTTTCAATGGACATAATTGACGTGAAAAATAAAATGGAAATCGTAACAGAAGACTCAGTTAATGTATTGTTTATAGCAGATGGTGAAGGAACAATTGATTATAAAGGCGGAAGAGAACCTTTTAAAAAGGGAGATACTTTTGTAATTCCGTCCTCGCTTGGTGAATACTCTGTTAACGGTAAATGCAGGGTTCTTAATTATTACTCGGAGGATAATACAGAAAAGTACAATATGTTAACACAACTGGGTTTCAGCGATGAAGAAATCAGCAATGTTGGCGGCATAAAAAATGCATAAGCTTATCCGTGGGCGTGAGCCTGCGGATTTTTTTTAAAAATGACTTTATTTTTTTATATATTTGTTGTATAATCATAAGGAACGGAGGTATTGCTCATGGGAAGAAAAGAAGCCAGAGAAGCGGCATTTATGGTTTTATATCAGACGGATATACAAAAGTGCCCTGTATCTGAAGTTTTAGAAATGTACTACAGAGAAAACACAGTGACTGATAGCGATAAGGAATATATTAACGATGTTGCCGAGGGTGTTTTTGAAAACATAGAAACAATTGATGAAAAAATTACAAAAGGTCTTAAAAGCTGGACACTTAACAGAATTTCAAAAGTGGACAAGGCTATTTTAAGACTTGCAGTTTATGAACTCTTTTTCAGGGAAGATATACCCGAACATGTTTCAATTTACGAAGCTGTTGAGTTGGTTAAAAAATTTGACAGTCAGAAATCGGGCGGTTTTGCCAACGGCATTTTAAGAGGAATCATAAGAAATAACGAAAAGGAGAATAATTGTGACTGATAATATACTTACGGTTTCACAATTAAATCTTTATATAAAAAGCCTGCTGGATTTTGATGAATTTATGAGCAGTGCGTGGGTTATGGGAGAGGTGTCTAATTTTAAGCATCATTCTTCCGGACATATGTATATGACGCTTAAGGATGAATCCTCATCACTGAAAGCGGTAATGTTTAAAACATATGCTGACACTCTGGGGTTTGAACCGGAAAACGGAATGAAAATTCTGGCTCATGGAAGAGTTTCGGTTTATGAAAGAGATGGGCAGTATCAGCTTTACATTGAGGATATGCAGCCTTATGGTGCAGGGACTCTTTATGTAGCTTTTGAGCAACTTAAGTTAAAACTTCAACAAGAAGGTCTTTTTGACGAGAAATATAAAAAGAATATACCTGCTTTCCCTGAGAAAATTGCTGTTATAACTTCGCCTAAAGGTGCCGCTGTTCATGATATTATAAACGTTATTACGAGAAGATATAACCTTTGCGATATTCTGATTTGTCCGGTTTCGGTGCAGGGGAAAGAGTCAGCGGTAAGGATTGCAGGTGCAATTGAGTACGTTAATTTAAAAACCGATGCTGACCTTATTATAGTTGGCAGAGGCGGAGGTTCGGCAGAGGATTTACAGTGTTTTAATGAGGAAATTGTTGCAAGAGCTATATTTGATTCAAAGATTCCTGTTATATCGGCAGTAGGTCATGAAACTGATTTTACCATTGCGGATTTTGTGGCGGATGTAAGGGCGGCAACACCCAGCGTTGCGGCGGAACTTGCTACTCCTGTGCTTTCGGAAGTCAGATTGTCGTTTTTGTCACTTAAGCAAAGGCTTGAAAACTCAGTTTCAAGTGTAATAAAAGAAAAAGAAGAAGCTCTTCTTGAAATGCATGACAAAAACATTTTGCATAAAGTGAGCGGCGTTATAGAACAAAAGCAGCAGTATATCTGTAATGTGACAGAAAAAGTAGAAAAAACCATTAAGGATGAATTCCAAAAAAACCGAGAACGTTTTGTTTTGGCAAATGAAAAACTCAGAATATTGAGTCCTCTGAACATTATTTCAAAAGGTTACAGCGTAACCCAAAAAGAGGACGGGAACATTGTTAAAAAAATAAGCGATGTTAATATTTCGGATAAATTGGAAATAAAAGTTTCAGATGGTATTATTTCTGCAGAAGTTTTAGGTAAGGAGAAGAATGATGGCTAAAAAAATAACATTTGAAGAAACATTGATTCAGCTTGAAGATATTGTTGACAGGCTTGAAAATTCTGACATAAGCCTTGATGAAGCAGTAAAACTCTATGAGAAAGGAATTAAACTCTCTGTAACCTGTGAAAAAATTCTTGGTGAGGCAAAACAGAAAATATTGATTCTTTCGGCGGGGGAAAATGGAACAAAGGAAGTTGAAATAGACTATGACAAACTTTGATAGAGAATATAGAAACTATCTTCAGCTTGTGGAAGAAGGTATGAAGAAGTATATTTTAGACTATCCGGATTTACAGAAGAAACTTTTTGACTCTGTAAATTACAGCCTTCTTGCAAGCGGAAAAAGGCTCCGCCCTGTTATGCTTGTTTCTGCGTGTGAAATGGCGGGAGGGAGAATTGAAGATGCTCTCCCTTTTGCTATAGGTCTTGAAATGATACACTGCAGTTCTCTTATTCACGATGATCTTCCTGCAATGGATGATGATGATTTGAGACGCGGAAAACCTACAAATCACAAAGTTTTCGGTGAAGCTACAGCTATTCTTGCGGGAGATACACTTTTAGTAAGACCTTTTGAAATTATGGCTTCAAATACAAAAACACCGTACCAGATTAAGGCGATTGAAATAATAGCCAAAGCTGCAGGTGCCGAAGGAATGATGGGCGGGCAGCAGATTGATCTGGATAACGAGAACAAAAATCCCGATGAAGACACAATTATAAAGCTGAATATGTTAAAAACAGGAGCTTTGTTCAAAGCGGCAATTGTTGCGGGAGTGACGGTGGCAGGAGCTGCTGACGAAAGAATTGAAGCTGCAAAGATATACGGTGACAATTTCGGTGTTGCTTTTCAACTTGTGGATGACCTTATAGATAATGACCCGAATGTTGATACCGGAAAGACAAAGGGCAGTGATATTGAAAGAAATAAAAGCACTTATCTTGCTGTGTACGGAAAAGAAAAGTGTCTTAAGATGATTGATGATTGTGTAAAAAGATCATCAGATGCTCTTGGAAAATTCGGCGAAAAAGGAACTTTCCTTAAGGAAATGCTTGAATTTATTACAGCTAAAGTGAAATAAGCACCTTTTGAAAGGTGCTTGATTTTGTCAAAAGGAGAATAAATGATACTGGTAAGTAAATGTTTACTTGGTGAAAATTGCAAGTATAACGGCGGAAACAATTTTAACAAAAAGGTTGTCGAATATTTGGAAGGGAAAGAGTATGTTGGCGTTTGCCCTGAATGTATGGGTGGATTGACAACACCCAGAGATCCGAGCGAAATTGTTCCCGGAACCGGAAGGGTATTTTCGTCTGAAGGTAAAGATGTTACGGCGAACTTTATTAAAGGTGCAAAAGAAACCCTTGAAATTGCTAAAACATATAAAGTTGATAGGGCAATTTTAAAACAGACCAGTCCCAGTTGCGGGTATGGTATGATTTACGATGGAAGTTTCAGTGGGCGAAAAATTACCGGTAATGGAATAACTGCACAATTTATTGCTGATAACGGAATAGAAATTCTTACAGAAAAAGACCTGTAGTTGCATAATTCTTTCTCTTTTGGTATAATTATGTTGGTTTGAGGTGAATATTGATGAAATGTACATACAAATCTATAATTCTGGCATTGATTATGACAGCTGTTTTTGTTATTCCGGTAAGAGCTGAATTAAGTGTCCCCGAAGAAGTAAGAATAGGTCTGTTTTATAATTCAACCGCGCCTGAAGAAATTTTTATTTCAGGAACAAGCGAGGTTGTATGCGGAACCTCTCAGGGGGAAATGAGTGGTTTGGAGTTTAATATCCGGGCAACAGAAACCGGATTTATGATAGGTGAGTACGAGGAAATAGAAACACAAATGGAAATATACCCTACTGAAGGGTATATACATGTAAAGAATAAACCTTACAGAGGGTATATAAGACTTATAAATAACAGCGGAAAGATTACTGTAATCAATGTGGTAAAGCTTGAGGAATATCTTTATGGTGTTGTTCCTCTTGAAATGTCTACCGGTTGGCCGCCGGAAGCTCTTAAAAGTCAGGCTATTTGCGCACGTACATATTCTGTAAGTAGTCTGGGGCGTTTTGAAAGCTATGGTTTTGATATGACAGATACAGTTCTTTCACAGGTGTATGGTGGTGTGGCGGTAGAAAAAGATGACTGTACACAGGCTGTAAATGAAACAAGAGGTATGGTAGTTACTTATAACGGGAATATTGCAAGTACGTTCTATTTTGCTACAAGTTCGGGAAAAACACTTGATGTGAAAGATGTATGGGGATCTACAAATTATCCGTACCTTGTAAGCGTGGATGATTCTTTGCAGGCAGAAGTAATTAAGGATAACGGTTCCTGGAATGTAGAATTTACCAAACAGGAATTAAATGATATTATAATCAGAAAAGGGTTAAAAATAGGCGAATTGATAGATATACAAACCGAAAATAATAATCTTGGTGCTGTTATCAAGCTTACTTTAACAGGAACAGAAGGAACCAAAGTTTATGAAAGAGAAGCAACACGTACATTTTTCGGGGTAAAGAGTCAGGTTTTTAACGTTGTTAAAAACTCTGATTCCGAAACAAATGTTGTTGCAATAGGGGCAGATGGAGTACAGAGTTTGAAAAAAGACACTTCTGTTTTATCTGTTAATGGCACTTCAACATTGTCCTCAATGAAAGTTTTATCAGGTAGTGGCATAGAATTAATAGAACCTGCAACAGGCTTTGACTCGATAATTCTGAAAGGAACCGGAAACGGCCATGGGATAGGAATGAGTCAGAATGGTGCAAAGGCTATGGCTAATGCTGGTTATACCTATGACAAGATTATAACTCATTATTTTACAGGAGTTGACATAACAACGGTATACTAAGGAGAAAAGATGGACGGACTAAAGTTAAAAGACTATTATTATGATCTTCCAAAAGAACTGATAGCACAGAAACCGCTTGAAGACAGAAGTTCTTCACGACTTATGGTTCTTGACAGAAATGAGAAAAATATTACTCACAAACATTTTTCTGACATAACTGATTATATTACCGAACAAGACTGCCTGGTTTTGAATGATACTAAAGTGATCCCCGCAAGACTTCTGGGGATAAAGGAAAATACGGGTGCTCACGTGGAAGTTTTTCTTTTGAAAAGATTGGACGACAAAAAATGGGAAACTCTTGTTAAACCGGGCAAAAGATTAAAATCGGGAACAAGAGTAGCTTTTGGAAATGGTGAGCTTAAAGCGGAAGTGAAAGATATTCTGGAAGACGGGCTTCGCATTGTTGAGTTTGAGTTTGACGGAATATTTGAAGAAATACTTGATCAATTGGGACAGATGCCTCTTCCTCCGTATATTACGGAAAAACTGGAGGATAAAAACAGATACCAGACAGTTTACGCAAAGAATGTTGGCTCGGCTGCTGCTCCAACTGCAGGCCTTCATTTTACTGATGAACTTTTAGAAAAACTTAAAGCTAAAGGTGTAAAAATCGCTTATGTTACACTCCATGTGGGACTTGGTACGTTCAGACCGGTTAAAGTTGAAAATGTTAAGGAACATAAAATGCATTCTGAGTTTTACAGAATAGACAAAGAGGCTTGTGATATAATAAATTCAACGAAGCAATCGGGTGGAAAAGTGATTTCTGTCGGAACGACTTCTACAAGAACTATTGAGTCGGCGGCTGACGGAAACGGATATCTTAAACCACAAAGCGGTGACACCGAAATATTTATATATCCCGGATATAAGTTTAAAGTGATTGATTCACTTATAACCAATTTTCATTTACCTGAATCAACTCTGTTGATGCTGGTGAGTGCACTTTATGACAGAAAAGAAATATTGAAAGCATATGACATCGCCGTAAAAGAAAAGTACAGATTCTTTTCTTTTGGAGATGCTATGTTTATCAAATAGGAGAACGAAATGTACAAATTACTTAAACAGGAAAAAGCCGCAAGAAGAGGAACTTTTGAAACTGTTCACGGCACAGTTCAGACTCCGGTTTTTATGAATGTTGGTACAATAGCTGCAATAAAAGGTGGAGTATCTACAGTTGACCTTGAAAAAATAGGATGTCAGGTGGAACTTTCCAACACTTACCATTTGCATCTTCGCCCCGGTGATGAGGTTGTACGTGACATGGGCGGGCTACATAAATTCATGAACTGGTCGAAACCGATATTGACTGACAGTGGAGGCTTTCAGGTTTTTTCCCTTGCTAAAATCAGAGACATCAGTGAGGATGGAGTAAAATTTTCTTCACACATTGACGGAAGAAAAATTTTTATGTCCCCGGAAATAAGTATGCAGATTCAGTCAAATCTTGGCTCTACGATTGCGATGGCATTTGATGAATGTGTTGAAAATCCGGCAACTTATGAATATGCAAAAGCATCGGTTAAAAGAACGGAAAACTGGCTTTTGCGTTGTAAAAAAGAAATGGACAGACTTAACAGCCTGGATGGCACAGTGAATAATAAGCAGATGCTCTGGGGAATTAATCAGGGAAGTATATATAAAGACCTTAGAATTGAAAATATGAAAAGAATATCTGAACTTGACCTTCCCGGTTACGCTATTGGTGGTCTTGCGGTTGGGGAAACAGCAGAAGAAATGTATGAAATAATTGAAGCTGTTGAACCATATATGCCTAAAGATAAACCAAGATATCTTATGGGGGTAGGCACTCCCGTTAACATTCTTGAAGCGGTGAAAAGAGGCGTTGATTTCTTCGATTGCGTTATGCCGAGCAGAAATGCAAGACATGGACATATTTTCACATCGCAGGGAATAGTTAATATTAAAAACGAAAAATACACCAGAGATGACAGACCTCTTGATCCAAATTGTGACTGTGAAGCATGCAGAAATTATTCCCGTGCTTATATAAGACATTTGTTTAAAGCCAACGAAATGTTGGCATTGAGATTGAGTGTAATTCATAATCTTAGGTTTTATAATAATCTTATGGAAAGAATCAGGGACTCGCTCGATAAAGAATGCTTTGAGTCATTTTATAAAGAAAATGTTGAATTGCTGGCAACAAGACTCTGATTTCGGTTGACAATGCGATGTTTAAATGTTACAATAAAAAATAAAAATTATGATGAAATGAGGAATTTTAAATGGATTTTAAAGTAGGTATTATCGGAGCTACAGGAATGGTTGGACAGAGATTTATAACAATCCTTGAAAATCATCCTTGGTTTCATATAGAAATACTTGCAGCTTCTTCAAGAAGCGCAGGTAAAAAATACAAAGATGTTGTTGATGGAAGATGGAAAATGAAGACTCCGCTTTCAGATAAAATCGGCGAAATGATAATTTACGATGCAACAAAGGATATGGAATATATCGCATCTAAAGTTGATTTTGTATTCTGCGCAGTAGATATGCCAAAGGATGAAATAAGAGAGCTTGAAAATGCTTATGCTAAGCTTGAATGCCCTGTTGTTTCAAACAACTCAGCACACAGACATACTCCTGACGTTCCGATGATTATTCCTGAAATCAATCCTGAACATGCAGAAGTTATTGAAGCACAGAAAAAAAGGCTCGGAACAAAAAGAGGTTTTGTTTCAGTTAAATCAAATTGCTCACTTCAAAGCTATGTACCTGCAATGTTCCCGCTTATGGAAAAATATAAAGTAACAAAAGCACTTGTTTGCACATATCAGGCTATTTCCGGTGCCGGAAAGACATTTGAAACATTCCCTGATATTGTTGACAATGTTATTCCGTATATTGGCGGGGAAGAAGAAAAGAGTGAAGTTGAACCGCTCAAAATTTTCGGCAAAATTGAAAATGGCGTAATTGTAGATGCAACAGAACCTTCAATCACAGCACAGTGTTTAAGAGTTCCTGTTTCAGACGGTCATACAGCTGCAGTTTTCATTTCGTTCGAAAATAAACCTACAAAAGAAGAAATTCTTGAAGCATGGAAAAACTTCAAAGGTGAACCGCAGGAATTTGAACTTCCTTCAGCACCGAAACAGTTCCTTAACTATTTTGAAGAAGATAACAGACCGCAGGCAAAGCTTGACAGAGATTTAGAAGGCGGTATGGCAGTATCAATCGGAAGATTAAGAGAAGACAGCCAATATGATTATAAATTTGTTTGTCTTTCACATAATACTTTAAGAGGAGCCGCAGGCGGAGCAGTTTTAATGGCTGAATTGCTTGCAAAGAAAGGATATTTTAATTAATCTTTTAGGAGGCCTTTTTATTGAAAAAAATGATTTTTGAAGGTGTTGCAACTGCACTTGTTACTCCGTTTAAAGACGGCAAGGTGGATTTTGACAATCTCGGAGAGTTAATTGAGTTTCAAATATCAGGTAAGGCTGATGCAATAGTTGTGTGCGGCACAACCGGAGAAGCTCCGACTCTTGAGGATGACGAACATCTTGATGTTATTGAATACAGTGTTAAGAAAGTTAACCGCAGAATTCCCGTAATTGCAGGAACGGGAAGTAACAATACTGCTCATGCGGTAATGATGAACATTGAAGCTGAAAAAAGAGGTGCAGACGGTCTTCTTTGGGTTACACCTTATTATAATAAGACCACTCAAAGAGGTTTATATGAACATTATAAAACCCTTGCAGAGTCAACAAAACTTCCTGCAATTCTTTATAATGTACCCGGAAGAACAGGTGTGAATCTGCTTCCTGAAACTATCAGCAGGCTTTCGGAAATTGATAATATTGTGGCTGTAAAAGAAGCCAGCGGAAATATCAAGCAGACTATTGATATTAAAAGACTCTGCGGTGATAATATGACTGTCTATTCGGGTGATGATGACCTTATTGTTCCGCTTATGTCTATGGGTGCAAAAGGTGTGATTTCCGTTCTTTCAAACATAGCCCCGAAAGAAACACACGATCTATGCTATATGTGTCTTGACGGAGAATATGAAAAAGCTGCGAATGAACAGATAAAATATGCTCAGTTAATTAAAGCGTTGTTCTGTGAGGTAAATCCCATTCCTGTAAAAACTGCTTTAAGGATTATGGGATTGGGCAACGGAGAAATGAGACTTCCGCTTTATGAAATGGAAGAAAAAAATATTGAATTTTTAAAGAACGAACTGACGAAAACCGGTTTATATACAAAGGAATGATAAAATGATAAAGATAATACTTTCAGGCTGCAACGGAAAAATGGGAAATGTTATTTCGAAGCTTGCTTTAAATGATGATGAAGTAAAAGTGGTTGCAGGTTTTGATATTAATACAACTAAGAATTTTGACTATGAGGTTTTTGAAAATCCGTCTGATTTTACAGGCGATGCTGACGTTATTATTGACTTTTCTCACCCGAGTATGTTTGAAAAGATTATCAGTTATGCAACCGAAACATCAACGCCGGTTGTTGTTGCTACTACAGGATTAAGTGATGAACAGCGAGACTCTCTTAAAGAAGTATCAGACAAAACAGCAGTTTTTTTCTCTGCAAATATGTCAATCGGTATTAATCTTTTAATGGAGTTGGTAAAACAGGCTGCAAAGGTGCTTGAGGAAAATTTTGATATTGAAATTATTGAAAAGCACCACAATCAGAAAATTGATGCCCCCAGCGGAACAGCACTTGCTTTGGCAGATGCAATCAACGAAGCTGTTGAAAGTAAAAAAGAGTATATTTATGACAGACACAGTGTTCGCAAAAAAAGAGCAAAATCCGAAATGGGTATTCACAGTTTAAGAGGTGGCAGCATAGTTGGTGAACACGAGGTTATTTTTGCAGGATGCGATGAAATAATTGAATTGAAGCATACAGCAACATCAAAAGAAATTTTTGGTGTGGGTGCTTTGACTGCGGCAAAGTTTATGGCAGGTAAAACCAAGGGCTATTACTCAATGAAAGATATGATTAACTAAAAGTACACCTATGTGTACTTTTTTGTTGTGAGTGAAAGGGAATGTTATGATAAGACTTGCAAAAATAAGCGATCTTAACAAAATTTCAGAAATATATTCCGTTGCAAGAGGATTTATGAGAAAAAACGGGAATCCACATCAATGGGGCGATAGTTATCCTGAAGAAGAAATAATAGTTACTGATATTGAAAATAATCAGCTTTTTGTAGCAGAAAGTGACAGTGGTGAAATTTGCGGATGTTTTGCATTGATTTGGGGTGATGATCCGACATACAGAATTATTGATGGCAAATGGCTGTCTTGTGAGCCATACGCTGCGATGCACAGAGTGGCAAGTGACGGCAGACAAAAAGGTGTGTTTTCTCAAATGGTCAGTTTTGCCTTAACTAAATATAACCATTTGAGAATAGATACATATAAAGACAATAAAACTATGCAATATGTAATTCTGAAGAATGGTTTTGAGTATTGCGGAACCATATATCTTGAAGATGGCTCACCGCGTATGGCATATGAGTTGATTTAAAAATATTTAGTATTGATTTTTACGAAAAATTGTGATAAAATATTTAAAGGCTGTGAAAATGTGTAAGTAGTAAATACATTTTTGTAAAAGAGAGCGGGTATCGTCGGCTGTGAGTACCTGTTACAAAGGTATATATGAATTTCAGCATTGGAGCCTTCTGCGAAAACCTTTTGGATTAAGCAGAGTGTTATGCCTCACACAATTGGCATTTAAAGAGCAGAATTTATTCTGAATCTGGGTGGTACCGCGGGTTATGGCTCGTCCCTTTTTAGGGGACGGGTCTTTTTATTTACCCTGGTTCCTGAATAAGTATAGAAAGGAAATGTTTTATGTCAGAAAAAACAATGGAAATTATGCAGTCTTTTTCCGATGCATTATCAAAAATTGATAATATGGAAGAACTCGAAAAAATAAGAGTAGAGTACATCGGCAAAAAAGGTATTGTTACCGAACTTATGAAAGAAATGAAGTCACTTTCAAATGAAGAAAAGAAAGAGTTCGGTCAGAAAGTTAATGTACTTAAAAATGAAGTAAATGATAAAATTGCAGAAAAAAGAGAAGAAATCATACAGAAAGAAATAGAACTTGAAAACAGCCGTATGCCCGAATTTGATATTTCCATGCCTGCAAATGTTACAAGAGGTTCATATCATCCGATTACTCTTGTTCAGCGTCAGTGTGAGGAAATTTTCAAATCAATGGGATTTACTGTTGAAGATTACAGCGAAATAGTTACCGACTATGAATGCTTTGAATCACTTAATATTCCCAAAAACC
>CAZMHL010000038.1:0-14133 GCA_964566065.1 uncultured Eubacteriales bacterium | reverse complement strand
TCATAAAAGTCTACCTCGAAAATGTGAGCAACGCGAACATTAGTTGCCGAAGGCGGCTTTTTCACATTATTTCCAGAACTTTAAATTCGCTTGAACCCGCCTGAGTTGTTACAGTTACGGTTTCGCCGGCTTTTTTGCCTATTAAAGCTTTACCTACAGGTGAGTCGCTTGAAATTTTGTTGTTTTTAAGGTCTACTTCTTTTGAACCTACGATTGTGTAAATAAGTTCTTCGTCAAATTCAACATCGTATATTTTTACGGTAGAACCAAAAGCAATTTCGTCCTTGCCATTGTTGCCTGTTTCAATAATTTTTGCATTTTTAATTGCCTTTTCAAGGTCAATAATATCTGCTTCAAGTCTTGCCTGATCGTCTTTTGCTTCGTCATATTCTGAATTTTCCGAAAGGTCACCGTAAGATCTTGCAAGTTTAAGTTTTTCGGCAACTTCGGCTCTCTTGACAGTTTTCATATGTTCAAGTTTAGCCACAAGCTTGTCATAACCCTCTTTAGTTAAGGTTATATCTTTTTCATTTTTCATTTTTTTCGTACTGCTCCTTACTTAAGCCGGAAAACATCCCTCTTTCCGACCGTTAAATTTTAATTATCCCGTCTGCAGGCTGAACCTGCCTTTTTTTGTCAGAAAAAATCAAAAAAGGTTTTTATTGCCCTACATAAATAAACACTGCCTTGAACAGGGTCATTATCAGGGCAGAGCTTCTTACTTCAGTCAAAAATTCTTTTTTAATAAAGGTGCTTTCAATTCGCACTTCATATATTATACCACCAATTTCAGTTTTGTCAATAACTATTTTTTATTGCGAGTTTTCCCTGTAAAACCCGCTTATTTTAAATTTGTTTTTTTTGAAAATTTTTTCGCCGTCACCGCTCTTGATATAGTTTTCAAGTATCCTTTCGGCGGGAAGATAGCTGTACTCTTTCATTTCCGCAAGCGCCTCAAGCCGTACGTCGTAAACTCTGCTTCCTGTCCTTCTGTCCTCAAAAGCAAGGCTGTCTTTGGTGTAAATCACAACATCTTCTTTAATCTCCTCATCGGACAGCTTTGCACAAAGCCCTGTTTTTTCAAGGAGTTCATCCGCAAAAGCGGCATCATTGCAATTGTAAATGGTCATCAGCTTAACACAGGAGGCAATTTTATAAATTTTCTTTTTTTCCTCTTCAAAAAGGTCTCCGACCACCAGAGCGAACTGCTCATCAGACAGACTTATGCCGTTCATATTTGCCCATTTTTTCAGCGCAACCGACGGCAGACAGTTCATAACCCTTGCGTTATTTTTGTTTTTTTCAAGATGTTTTATACTGTCAAGATTTGTGTAAACATTTTCCTCGTTTTCACATAGTTTTTCAAGTTTTTTTAATGTTTTTTTCCTGACTTTGCCTTTCCTGGTTTTAACCGTCACCTCGCTTATGTATATCTGCTCTCTCTGAAAGCTTGTTTCTTTTTTAAAAATGTCGTTTTTACTGAAAAGACTAACCTTTCCTTCTTCTCCTGTTATACATAAAACTTTAAACACTATATCACCTTGTTTTCTTTCGCTTAATGTTATGCACGGATTTCTGATTTATACATAATATATAACGAAAGGAATGTTGTTATGGAAAATAATATAAATGCAACAAATACGGAAATGACCCCGTATGCCAAACTTTTCATAAATTATCAACAGCCGGGCGGCGACCTCTTTGAGCCTGATGAAGCTCTTATGCGCGGTACAATTTTTCCGGCTTTATATATACCTTATAAGAATAAGTGGGAGGTAAAAAGATGGCTCGAAATGAAATGATGGAGCAGATTATGATGCTCAAATTCTATCTGATTGACCTTGGACTTTATCTTGATACACACACCTTTGATACAGATATGATTGCCCTTTTTAACGACTATAAGGAAGAATACTGCAAACTCGTAAAAATGTACGAGGAAAACTACGGCCCTCTGACCGTGGGTACAACAAGAGAAGATTTCTGGAACTGGACACAAAACCCATGGCCATGGGACTTTGAATAGGAGGGCATAATTAAATGTGGAATTATCAGAAACATCTCGAGTTCCCGGTTAATATCAAAAACCCTGACCCGAGAATGGCAAAACTTATCATAACACAATACGGCGGTGCTGACTCCGTTTGATATAATAGGTGTTTCTCTGAAGATAAATCTCAACGTTTTGTCGGAAAGAGGAAGAATGGAAAATTTGCTAAAGAGAAAGTTTTCTGATATGTTGTTCAGAAAAAGAAACGAGCTGGGGCTTACACAGTTGGAAATGGCGGAAAAATGCTTTTTGTCTGTAAGACAGTACAGCGACCTGGAGAACGGATTAAGATTGCCGGGCTTTGAATCGTTTGTGAACATTGTGCTGCAGTGTGATATCGATGCGACATCTTTTATAAATGAAATAGTCAAAAGCGGATATGCAGGAAATGACAACAGAAATGCTTTGTAAATTTTTTCAAAAAAATATGAAAATTTTTCAAAAACCTCTTGACTTTTGTACGTACAAATGTTATAATATATACATAAACTGAAGCACGGAGGTGATTAAATTGAGAGTAAAAAAAAGAAGGTCAAACAAATCCGAAATCAACTTGACCGAGTTGCTCATAAGCGGATTGATTGACCTCATAGTCGGAGTTATCACTGCTCTGATTGTGAACCGACTCACATAATCAAGAGGGGGAACTCCTCCCCCTTGATTATACATGTATTTTCAAAAAAGTCAAGGAGGTGTTCATATGAAAAATTTTTTAATAATTTTTGCGACTGTTATGATTTGTTTAGGAATTGTCAAGATCATCTATTCTTTAATTCTTAAGTTTCGCAAAAGAAAGGAGAAATGATGGGCGAAAATAAAAAAATGGGCAGACCGACCACAAACCCACGAATAAACAGGCTTGAACTGCGTATGTCTGAAAATGATATGGAAAAACTGCAAATTTGTTGTAAAATTACCGGACTTTCAAAATCAGATATTATTCGCAAGGGAATTGAAAAGGTCTATAATGAAATCAATATGTAATAACACAGAGCACTGTCACGCTACCAACGAAACCAACGCTCTGCAAGAACGACAGGATGAATCCCGTCTGTAAGCATTATAACAGATATTTTGAATTCTGCACTGTATTTTTTGTTTTTGTTTCCTTTTTTTCTCATAAAAATATGCACCCCAAAAGTGGCTGACTTTTGGGGTGCATATCAAACCCCTCTGCTTTTTATTGAGATTTTCCCAAAATATGAAATACATCGCATTAAAATAATGCCGCTCCGTTGATAGAATTAACTCAGATTTTGTCAAAAGGAGCTGAATAATGAAAACTGTTATAAAAAGGACAATAGGAAGGTCACTCAAAAAGAAAAGGATTGAATTACAATTAAGTCAGGAAAAGATGGCGGAGAAGTGTTGCATATCATTAAGGCAGTATTCTGATATAGAAAAT
Source organism: uncultured Eubacteriales bacterium (assembly GCA_964566065.1). Lineage (GTDB taxonomy): Bacteria > Bacillota > Clostridia > RGIG6154 > RGIG6154 > CAZMHL01. The sequence goes on along the minus strand of CAZMHL010000038.1, from coordinate 10,678 downwards.
TGCCTGAGACTTCCAAAGCTTGAGAATTTTTTCAAGATAGTAATTGTTTGCGAATGGAATTTCGGAGATATTATTTCAGCATTGCTTAAAAATGGTTACGAGGTGAACGATGATGACAATGCCGCGTAACCGTGTATGGTATTCTTATAAAAAAGAGTATTTTGAAAATGAAGAGCAACGTTATATTGCATATTCCGTCCTTGTTTTTAAAAACCAAAAGCTGATCAGGTATATTCCGGATGTGTTTTTGCATAAGTCTGATGCCAAAAAGTTTATTTCGCTTTGGAACAAATACAATCTCTCCGCATATCATCTTGACGACGTCATCGAAGATTTTTTGGTGTAAAAAAATATTAAAATATTAAACACGCAAAAACAAAAGACGTTACCTGATGTGATATAATAATACTATCCCCTTTACAGTTTAAGGCAATTATCAAAGCGGTCATTCAAATCATCAAGGACAATGACAACAAAGAAGAAATGATTGAAAAAATAGAAGCCTTAATCAACAAAGATTAAGACTTCCCCACAAAAAGTCAATATAGGGCGGTACTTGCCACCGCCTTATAAAGACAATGTAAGTATAACATAGAATTTGTAAAAAGGCAAGAAATTTCAAGAAAAAAGGAAAATGTAAAATGTAAAATGTAAAATGAAAACAAATGTAAAAACACCAAAATTTGCAGATGCAAAAATATCTGTACACGAATTAACAATCAGGGAAGTAGATAAAAGAATAGCAATGCTTCACACGATGAAAGAAGCTTTAAAAAACGCATTGCCAAAAGAAAAATATTTAGAAGTATATGGCGAAATTGCATATGTGTATATGTTTTAATGAAAGGTGTGATAAAAATGACATTCAAAGAATTAAGGCAAGCATCAGGAATGAATTTAAAACAGTTCGGTGAATATTTTGACATTCCATACCGTACCGTTCAAGATTGGGAATACGGAAAAAGAAAATGCCACGAATATTTACTGAAACTGATGCAGTACAAACTTGATAAAGAAAACACTAAATTTCAAGAAAAAGAAGAAGAATTATACACTATGTATAGCGAAACGCAGGCAAAAGATATGAAATAGCATCTTCTGCTTTTTCGTATCTTTCGCTGCCCTCTAAATTTTCAGGTATATTGTCAAAGGCTTCTTGTTCTTCTTCAAGCACTTCTTCTATTGCCATTTTTAAATCTTCAATTTGGTCTTTAATCTTGTTTAATGCTTTTCTTCTTGGATTGTTCATAATTATTTACCTCACATAAAATATTTTTTCAAGATATTGATATTTTTTTGTTTATGTGTTACAATAGGTCTTACAAGAGGGGCGGTGGCTACCGCCCACTCTATGCCTTTAAGTTATTTGCTTTTAGGTTTTTCGCCTTGTGTGAGTTTAGCAGGCTTGAAAGTGATTGTAATCCGTTCTGCAATTTCGGGGTTATCACTCAATAGTTTAAAAAACTCTTGCAAGGCTTTTTTACTTTCTTTGTTCATTCGTTTCAACTCCTTTCTGCAAAGTATTTGTTTTTCACCGCCTTTCCTTTGCCTAATGATTGAATGGTACGATAAAAAAGTGCGTGAGCAGATGCAGAAAAAGTAAAGGAACACAAGCAAATATTTTGAATAAGAAAAGCACCCCTGAAATGGTGCTTTTCTTATTATCTTTAGTTTTGGTCGTGTGCCTGTTTGTTAAGATGCTTTGACAAACGGTTATAAGCTTCCGTGACTTGTCCGTTGCAATTAAGTTGTTTAAGACCATTCAGTGTTGCCAACATTGCAAAGGTCAGTTCGCACAACTCATCCTTCAACTCTCTTATGTCCTTATCGTGAACTTCTTTTAATTTTTCAATTTCTGCCGGTGAATTATTCTGCCTCTGAAACCATTTTATGATTCCATAAACAATACCGGCAATAGATACAACCGCTCCCAGAACTGCAGCTGCATTTATAATTGTATCAAAAGTTATATACATTTTTATTCCCCTGTCTTTGCTTTCTTTTCGTGCTGTGTTCCAAAGTAAAAACCTATAACGAGAAGATATATGTTATTAACTTCCTGCGGTATTACGCCCTTCAGAGCCAACGTGCAGAATAAAACTGTAAGTGCGATTGTTACAAGACTTTTTACATCAATTAATTTGGCGAGCTTTTCTTTTATCATAATCCTGCCTCCAGTTTTCTTATTTCGTGCAGCATATTCTGTGCAAGAATACGCACGTTGTTGTTTTCATTGAATATCTTCTGCCAACCTTCTTCAGTGGAGATAAGTCCTCTGAACTTTAAGTCCCACAAAACGTCATGGTCGTTTGTGTACTTTTCAAGCTCTTCCTTTGTGATGACCTTTTTAAACTCACTCCAACGTTCCCAATTGTTGTCTTTCATAGATGCAGGACAACTCTTTCTGCTTGCATCGTAATGTCTTACAACTCTGTCAGCAGGAATGTTCAACTCCTTCATAAGCTGTTTTGTGAGCTCTGCGGCATTATTAAATGCTTTGGTATAATCACCGTCAGAATTTACACAAATTTCAATACCGATTGAATTTTGATTTGTGATGCCGTATTTCCCTTTACCATCACCGCAGTGCCAGGTATAATAAGTGTTATAATCATTTACTCTTATAATTTGCTTATCATCTACAAAGAAATCTGCCGATGCCTGACGGTCACCCGTATTAAAATAATTAAAATGGGCGAGAGCATCCGCTCCCTTTGATTCGTTCCCGGTATCGTGAATTACTATGTATTTAATTACAGATGTTCTTTCACTTCTGTTATAAGCTATCTGCTTCTGAATAACGTTCATATTATCCCTGCTTTCTTATTTCATCCATAAGCTCGGTGATTTCAAAATACTTCTTTTCTTCAGTGAGCTCAACAACCTTTTTAATATTCTCGAAATCACCTTTGTTGTAAAGATAAGAAATATCTTCATAAGATTTATTGTAGATGTTAAGCGCTTTATTCATTTCGAGAGTATCTTCACCCTCGTTAATGAGCATTCTTTGCGCAACCGCAATGTCAACATTTTCTGCCGTTGCTTTTTCCATAATCTTTTTAATTAATTCAAACATAATTTATTCCTCCGTGTTTTCGGTTTCTTCTGCGTTTTCAAATGCAGCGTAAAATTCGTTTTTGTCATTATCTGTAAGATAACCGTATTTTGCATTGTCCTCAATTAAGAGAACGGCATAATCATAAGTATAAGCACCCTGCTTAACACAGTTTATAAACGCTTTTACAACTCTTTCTGCTCTTAAACTTGAATACATATAAATTCCTCCTTAAATTATTCCAGCACCAACGCCTGAACTTCTGCTATTTTTTTATCCAGCATTTCAATCATTTTATTGATATCCCGGTAATACTTTATTGAAAATTCTGAAGGTGCAACAACAGTATCAACATAAAATTCACACTCCCCGGAAAAAGGTACCGGTATCTGTTTTTGTGTGTTTGTGAGATTCAATTCTTCACCTTCGGCAAGTGGTGCATCAAGCTCAAATGTGACCGTATCGCCTGTTTCCTTACATACTCTTATGTACTCAAAGTATGTAAGCCACGCCTCAAGATCATATTCTGATGAATTTGCATTCGTGGGATATATTAGATAATATACACAGTCATTTTTGATATTTATTGTTAAATATTCATACTCCAGGCTGCCTGCATTTATTAATTTTACCGTCGCAGTACCGCCGGTTTCTTCCAGATCCGTATCATTTGTGTAAAGTCTTAATGCAGGTGTTGCACCATCTTTACATTTGTAATAAACCGTTATTGTATCGCCTGCATCGGCCGCCTGTAGCAAATCATACGAAGCATATTTTTGTGCATTGCCGTATCCATAACCTAAATCCTGAAGCCGGACAATCCCCCATTTTGAGGTATTATCCCACTCAACCAAATTCGGTGTACTTACCAACACAGGTATTTCATATTTCCCGGTTTCTTCATTTAAATTTCCTACACCTTCTTCAGTGCCGGTTATTGAATAGTCAATTAAATTCACACCTGACTTTGCATCATAGACAGTTACAGTTTTGCTTGCTGATATTACAAGGTTATTTGGAAACATAGGAAGCAGCGCATTCGTTATTGTATCCACATTGGATGCCGCAACTCCTGTATCAATATATGCTTCCGTTTCAACGTCCCACTGATACCAGTTGTCATTTTCACCTATGTACGGAGCGTTGCCGGAATAATTATCAAGTTTTGTGTTAATACCGGCTAATCTGTTAAGTATTAAATCAATAACAGAAGGTGACGTTGTGCCTGTTTCTGTGGGGATATCGCCATCTTCTACATTAAAGTAAAGAGTTTTTTCTGTAACTGCCGCACCGTCTTTAACAACCTGCAAACGAACACGAAGTTTACCGGGAACGGAGAACATCGACTGTTCAAGTGTATATGATGCAATTCCTTCATCGCTTACTGTGCCAATCCCGCTGACAACAGCTTCATCAGCACGTAATGCGGTAACTTTAAGTTCGGCTTTGGCTGCATTTATTCCTGTATTAAATTCAATTACATATCCTCTGTAGTCTGTAGTAATCAGAGGACGGTCAAAATGTTTCTGATATTCCGAAGTGTTAATTTTAAATATTTTCTTCATATTGTCCTCCTTACCACATAATTATCTTTAAGCTGCCTATATCTGCGCCCGGAGACCACTTTAACCCGTCTTCAAAAGTCAAATAGTGTTCTGTAATTCGTGCACTTCCGGCGGTTACATTTCCACCATTTAATGAACTGTAACTTATATTTTCCGTAATCCCTGACATTTTATTTCCACTATAGATACCAAGTGATTTTTCAAGACTGCCGTCAGTTTTAAATTTCATATAACATAAAAATCCTTTGTCCCAATATAAATCATCATTAATTTTTCGATATCCTATCGCCAACAGATTTTCATACATATTTTCACCCAGCGGCAGTTTGTTATAGATGACATAACTGGCATCGTCGGAAAATTCTTCAAATAATACAAGTGCATTTTCAATCACAAGAGGCGCAAATGCCGTTGACTGAACTCCCGGGACCTTACCTTTTGCATATATTCTTCTGTCTGTTACTGCTCCTTCGGCAGAAATTTCAGCAAGAAGAATATAATAGTTGTCAGCACCGTCAGTCATCTCTTCCATGGTGCAAGCAGGATATGCCTTCATCTCGCTCATGGAAGAGATGAGATAAATATAATTAACCACACCTGCAGTGTAATTCAAAACCTCACCGCTTGAATCGATTTCAATTGTGGTCCCATTGTCAAAAAATGCTACTCCCGGAGATATAAACACCTCTCCGTCAGCAATTTTTGTAACACAACACGTTGAATCGGACGCAGGAACAACACCGCCGGCAACCAAATTAAGATTAATATCATTTATCTGACTGACCGGATATGTTCCGTCAACCGCATTAAACACAGGCGAAACACCGTTCCCTGCAACCATATAAGTCAATGCCTTGTTAAGTTCATCTGCTCCGATAAGCTGATTGTCAAAAAAGCTGTATTTGTATCCCATAATCAGTTTCCTCCTCTCAAAAGTTTCTTGATAATATTTTCTTTCTTGTTGCCGAAAGTAGGAACAATTTTATTCCCTGCCTTTTCGTATGCAAAAACAACTTCTGATATTTGTTTAACCGTAACCAGGTCCTTAAAAATAACCGTTACATAGTCACCCAAAGAATAATCTTTACCATATATGCGTTTGGAATTTGCTTCACCTTCAAGTGTTTCTGTTACGAGCTTTTCATTATACGCATCCTGATAATTCTCATTAGTTATACCTGATTCCATTCGCAAAAAGCCCGTTGCCTGCTCCTCAAACGGATATGCACCATAGCTTTTTACTCCATCATTATCAATGGTGTAATAAATCACATTAGCAGAATTAAAACTCTCTTTGGTATAAGATATGTTTTCCACGTTTCCGTGTTTTCGTGAAAATATTATTTCTTTTGACTTATCGGTAGGTGTTAATGTTTTAAAGATAAGACCTGTTTCGGAAAACTCTATGTCATATCCCAATTCATTTGTCTCACATATTTTTTTAACAAGTTCAGATGCCATTGTGTTTTCTCCGGAAACAGTTACATCACCGTTATTATTTGAAATGCTTTCTACCGTTAAGCCTTCTACTGCACGCTCATTTGATGTCAAAACTTCGGCTGCAATTGTTTTTATAATACTTTCTGCACTACCGGAATAACTGTACGGAGGAAGGATGTATCTTTGATTCAGCAATCCCTTCAAATCATATCCGTAAACTTTAACGGTTGAGTAATCTTCTACAATCCGGCAAACATACCCACTGTGTTCACCCCGGTGAATTATATCACCTATCTGAAGTGATGATGCAGGCAGCTCCATTTCAAAAGAACCTACATCGGTAAAACGTTTCGTCCAGAGAATGCTTTTTACTCTTGTAAGAACATCAAAACATTCAAATTTGCCGTTTACGGGAGTGTTTTTGTAACATTTTATAACCACATACTACACCCCCGCATATCTGTTAAAATATTTGATTTTTACACTGACGCCGTATGTAGGACAGGAAACCGCACTTTTACCTTCAGGCAAATCAAAAAATACACTGTCTGCAGTTATGTGTTTAATAATATTTCCGTTAATGGAAGATTCAGCCTCAAAACTTTTACAATCTATGGTTATAATTTCGCCTTCGGTCGGAGTATAATCAAGCTTTAAAAATTCATTTGTGGTTTCGTTGTGAATTTCTATATTCCCATCTGAAGTGCCAAAACATATAAGTTCAAAAACCGGTACTGCCGAAGCATCACCGTAATTGTATACTTCCGCCCGATTAGTTCTTTGTGTAAAAATACAAGGCAAAGTAAATGTCCCTTTAACAAGACTCTCTCTTTTGAAAACATCCTTTTTGAACTCTCTTCCTGAATTAAAATAAAAATCAGGAATTATTACGGGAATTGAAAAAGCGGAGTTTGTTTTCTTTATAACCTTTCCAAAAGTAACTCCTCTGTCAATAATTATATCTGCTGTAAACTTTTCAAAGCCGTTATAATAAACCAATTTATGATGAGTTTTAGGGGAGAGAGAGGATATTAATTTTCTTCTCAACTCATAATACCCCCGTTCTGTATCACAAAGAATGTAACCGCTTATATTAAAGCTTCTCTCATTATAAAAAAACTCTTTGTAATCCGCTCCGTCAGTGTCCGTGTATTCCGCTTTATTAAAGTTTCCGCTTGCACTTGTTGTATTAGGTGCAGTCGTGAGGAGATAACCGTGTCCGGTTCTCGTTGTAAGTCTTATTCCGTCTATTTCAATATATTTCATTAAAGATTACCTCCTGCAAGAGCCGCTTCGTCAAGAGCATTTACGGTATTTTTCTTTACTTCGTATGCGCTTTCCGATGTAGGATTGTTTATTGTCTGATTGATAACAACGGATTTTGAATTATCATTATTGTAAACAGGTGCTTGATATCCTGTTATCAAGCTTGCGGCGTTCTTTATGTCAGCATCACTTATGCCTTGTTCTGAAAGTTGTTTGCCTTCTTCCGCCAACCACTTATAATAATCAGCAACCTGTTGACCTTTTTCGTAATTGTAGCCGCCGCTGTTAGTTTCTTCTTTTACAGATTCAGCTCTGACCTCATTTGTTTCTTTTATTGCAGTTTTCAATTTCTCATAAGCAATTTTTTCTTCTATAATCTGCTTAAGCAGTTTTTTGCTTTCTTCAGAATTTCTGCCTGTGAGCTCGCAACTTTCATCATAAGCATCATTAAGCGCATCAAGAACCTTTCCATGCTCATCCATTTCCACACTCATATACTCTAACTGTTTGGTATATTTCTCAGATTCTTTAGCTTCAGGATGTGTAACGTTCCAGTATTCATACCTTCCTTTTGCTATATCAATATTGTCAGTAGCATCAGATTTAACTGAATTAAGTTTTTCGACAGCAGAAACGGTTTTATCCGTGGATTTTTTTAAATCTTCATAGGCATTCTTCTCTGTTAGTAAATCTTTTCTCAGGCTGTTTATGACAGATTCCTCAAGACCTTCTTTAACCGCTTTGTTATAAGCTGCCTCGGATGCATCGATTTTTCTTTGCTGATTATTAAGCAAAATGTTGTCTCTTCCGGTTTCCTTCGCTCTTATTTCATCCGCAGTTGCATATGGATTTGTGGATTTCCAATAATCAAACTCTTCCTTCGCTATGTCAGATTCCGTATCTACGTCACTTAAAATTCCGGATAAAATACTTTTGATATTGCCAGCCTTTTTCTTTGCCGCATCTTCAGCCGAGGTGTTCTTTTCAATGCCTTCAGCAAGACCTTCATCAAGCATTTCGCCAACCCACTCAGTCCACTTCGAAGGCGAATGAATGTCAAAACCATCCTTGCCGGTGAATGTTTTTTTCACAACGTCTACGGTATCAGCAGAAGCTTTTTTGACAGCAGGTGCTTTTTGATTCATGCCTTCAACAACACCCAAAGCTACGTTGGCACCGACTTCATCTCTCATCAATTTTGACGGACTGCTTATCTTGAGAAGCTTCTTCGCCCAATCGGGAACCATTGCCATAAGATTCTCAAGGGAAGATTTGAGATTTACCTTTTTGCCTTCTAAGCCCACAATAGTTCCATCCGCAATTGCGCCACCGACAAGTTCATATTGTTCCTTGCAAGCTTCAGTATGTGCTTGTGCATCTTCAAGTAATTTTTTATTTTCTTCCGAGTTGGTTCTTCTGTATGCATCAGCGGCAACTTCAGCCGCTGAAACTGCATCAATCAACTGTTGACCTAAAATCTGCTTTTTTTCTTCTGCTGTGTCTGCTGCAACATTAGCTGCAGTTTGAAACATTTCCCCTTCTTCACTAAGTATAGAAATTACACCTTGAACATCGCCTTCAAGTGCTTTGGCAGTAGCCTCACTATATTTACGCATATCCTGGTCATATATTTCAACATTTTCCGCCAAATCCTCATACTCTTGTTTTAGCGAATAAAGTTGCATTTTATAACTTTCTAATGAACGATTTTCAGCATCCGTTCTTGTTTCCCAAGGCTTGGACTCTATCGCTTCTATTTCCCGCCTTTTTTCTATGATTTCATCATATTTTTCAACTAATTCGTTATAAGCATCAGTTCTTTTTTCTACCGCATCTTTATACTTTTCTTCCTGCCCTTGTAACAAAATTTCAGCTTGTTTCTTTTTTATAACTTCATCAATAGAGGTGCTTATTCCATCCAATGAAGATATAATGTTGCCGTTCATCTTAATTTCAAGACCAAGGGCACTGTTTAATTCAGAAACAATATACTCCGCCCTGGCGCGATTGCTTTCGTCTACACGACCGTTTTCATCGGCAAGGGTTTTTAATTCCTCATACAGTGATTTTGCACTTTCAACCTGAGCAAGTTGCTGAATGGTGTTTTCTTCTATTGCATTCCTTGCGGATTCTGCACTCTCCAGAAAAGCTTCTGTTTCACCTTTTATAAGTCCAAAGGATTCTGCTGCACCGTAAGCAAGGTCTGCGAACCAGCCTTTTACATTATTTATCACAGGTTCAACAGCTGAAGCTAATGCTGCCTGAGCTTCTGTAAGTTTTTGTGTTGCATCCCTGCCGGCAATTATATCGGCATTCATTTCCTTGTATGTTGCGGCCGCATTCTGATAAGTTGAATTAAGTGTTTCTGTAATCAGCTGACTTCTTTCCTGCTCACTGTTGCACTTTTCAAGCTTTTCATTGAATGCATCCTCATTAATACCTGCCCAGTTGAGAGCATCTGCCAATACACCGGTAACTTTTCCGACTTTTGTCGTTTCATTTGCAGCTTCAGTTAATCCTTCAATAGGCAAGCTATCTCCAAATGTTGCCGTAACGCCTGCTGCTATATCGCCCCACTTTGCTAAATCCTGTTCTGTTTCAACGAACTTTGCAAGGTGATTAACTGCTTCTACGCTTCGGTCGGATTCGCCCAGAATGTTATAAAAATCAGAATAAACCTCTTTTGCGCTTTTTACAGTGTGTCCGGATGTTTTGAAAGCAGTATTCAGTTTATTCATATCTTCACGATATTCTCTCGTTTCCTCAATGATTTCGCCCATTTTGGAAACAACACTTGAAAGTTCATTTGACACGAAATTAGAAACAATACCTTTTGCAACTGTAAAACCTTTGCTTATTTGAGGCGTTTTCTTCGCAGATTTTTCCACCTCATCGGCAGTCCGTTCAATTTCATCATTCATTGAATCAATTGCATTTTCGGACTTGACTATTTCACGTTGCAACTGACGGTACATTTTTTCATTCACTGCCGTACCATTTTTCATAGCTTCATCAGCTTCGGCTTTTGCTTTTCTTAAAGCTTCTACTTTTGTTTTTGAAGTTTCTATGTTTTTAGAAAGCAATGTTTGCTTTTGAGCCAACAGCTCTGTATTGGTAGGATCCAACTTAAGCAAGCGTTCTACTTCCTTTAATTCTTTTTGCGTGGAAGATATTTCTTTATTTGTACCTGCTAAAGCTTTGTTTAATTGGGAGGTATCGCCGCCAATATCTATGGTTATGCCTTTAATTTTCTCAGCCATAATTATCCTCCTTTCCTTATAAAAAAAGCACCGCAATAAGCGAAAGTGTCCGTAAGGACACTTTGAAATTAAATGAAAACCCACACAATGCC
>CAZMHL010000037.1:0-14264 GCA_964566065.1 uncultured Eubacteriales bacterium | reverse complement strand
CGGAGCGCCTGAGGAAATATTATATCTTGCCAAACCTCACATCGGGACGGATAAACTTCGGAATGTAATTAAAAATCTTCGCAACAAAATTATAGAGTTGGGAGGAGAATTTAAGTTTGAAACAAAAGTATCGGAAATTGTTTTTGAAAAAGGAAGCGTAAAAAAAATTATTGCCGATAAAGAATATTATACAGATAATGTTATACTTGCGATTGGTCATAGTTCAAGAGATACCTTTTCAATGTTGTATGATAAAGGTGTAAAAATGATACCGAAAGCATTTTCTGTCGGTGCCAGAATTGAACATTTACAGTCAGAACTGGATAAGTGCCAATATGGGGAATTTGCAGTCTATGAGCAACTTGGAGCGGCAGATTATAAACTTTCTGCGCACTTACCAAACGGTCGAGGTGTTTATACTTTCTGCATGTGTCCCGGCGGTGTGGTTGTGGCAGCAACTTCAGAAGAACACAGTGTAGTAACAAATGGTATGAGTTATCACAATCGAAACGGAAATAATTGCAACAGCGCTTTGCTTGTCGGAGTTACCCCGGATGATTTTGGAAATGAACATCCACTCGCAGGAGTTGAATTTCAAAGAATAATTGAAAAAAAAGCTTTTGTAGAAGGTGGAGGAGAATATAGTGCTCCGGCACAGAAGGTTTCAGATTTTGTTAAAAGAAAAAAGAGTGAATGCTTTGGTAATGTAACGCCCACTTATATGCCCGGAGTGAAAGGTGCAAATTTGTGGAATGTGTTACCAGATTATGTATGTGAATCAATGGTGGAAGGTCTGTCCGTAATGTCACGCAAATTAAGGATTTTTAATGATACAGATGCCGTGTTAACCGGAGCGGAAACTAGAAGTTCTTCACCGATACGAATTGTAAGAAATGAAAAGTTGCAATCAAATTACGAAGGCTTGTATCCTTGCGGTGAGGGGGCAGGTTATGCAGGCGGAATTATGTCTGCGGCAGTAGATGGAATAAAATGCGCTCTTTCAATAGTGGAAAGGAATATCAGATGAAAATAACAGTTCTTGACAGTGGTACAATGGGGAAAGATTTGAATTTTTCAGTACTTAAAAAATTCGGTGTTCTTGAACTATATAAATCTACAACTTCAGATGAGGTTGCAGAAAGATTAAAAGAAACGGACGTAGTGATTTTAAATAAAGTAAAGCTTTATGAATCAGTTCTTTCGAAATGTGAAAAATTAAAGCTGATTTGTGTGTTCGCAACAGGGTACGATAATATTGATATCGGGTTTTGTGAAAAAAATGACATTGCTTTATGTAATGTCAAAGGATATTCCACTGATTCTGTCGCACAGATTACAGTTGCATTAGTGCTTAATATTATGTCTAAATTAAATGAGTACAGTAATTTTGTCTCTTCGGGTAAATATACCGAAACGGGCTTGCCTAATAAAATTTCACCGGTATTTTATGAACTTGCAGGTAAAACCTGGGGTATTGTAGGTTTGGGGGCTATAGGCAGGAAGGTGGCAGAAGTTGCCAAAGCTTTTGGGTGCAGAGTTATTGCTAATAAAAATACTCCTGTAGATGATTTTGAATGTGTCGGAATTGATGAACTTTGTTCAAACAGTGATATAATCAGCGTACATGTTCCCCTTAACAAGCAAACAATAAGTTTAATATCAGAAGAAAAACTCAGACTTATGAAAAAGGATGTTATTCTTGTTAATGTGGCCAGAGGAGCTGTGTTTGATGAAAAAGCTGTTGCTGATGCTGTGATTTCCGGGAAAATCGGAGGTCTTGGTGTAGATGTGTACTCAACTGAACCTTTTGGAAAAGAACATCCATATAATAAAATAAAGAATAAAGATAATGTAATTTTTACGCCTCATATGGCTTGGGCTGCATTTGAAGCAAGGAAAAGATGCCTTGAGGAAATTTGTCTTAATATTGAATCATTTTTAAATGGTGAAAAAAGAAACAGAATTGTTTGATAATGTATTGACAATATTTGCGGTTTTGTGCTAAACTAGATAAACGGAGAGATATCTATATGAGTTATTCATTGAACAAAATTGCTAAAGAACTTGATTTGAGTAAAACTACCGTTTCGCTCGTGCTTAACGGCAAGTCTGAATCTGCCCGAATCAGTAAAGATGTTGAAAAAAAAGTTAAAGATTTCTGCGAACAGGTTCACTATTCGCCCAATATTCACGCTCAGAGAATCAATAAGAAGTATGTTAAAAATATCGGATTTCTTGTTGATAAAAACTTAATTATTGATAATAAGAACCCTTTAAGTGACAGTAATATCAGTGAGATTATCGGAGGAGCCATTATTGCTGCTGAAAAGGTTGGTTATCGAGTTACATTGGATTTGTTTTATCATCAGATGGATGAAAAAAAAGTTTTTGAATGGTTTCGTACCAGGGAAATAGACGGACTTATATATTATGGTTTAAGTTTACCTGAACATTGGATGGAAACTTTTTTGGCAGAAGAGAGAAAAGTTGTAGGAATAGATATAGCACCTTGTCAAGGCGTATCTACAGTAAACGTTGATAATTTTTCTGTTTCAAAAGAGTTGACATTATGTATTTTAGAATCCGGAAGGAAGAATATACTGTATCTTGACGGCGTTCAGCACAGTTACGTCGGCAAACAAAGACGTGAAGGATATATTGCAGCATTGAATGAAAAAGATATGTCAGTTAGTGACGCTATGATAGTCAACTGTGAATTTTCTGAAAAGATTGCATATAAAAAGGTTTCAGAAATCTTAAGTAAAAATAACAGCATTGATACAATCGTTGCCGCTAACGATATGATGGCTATGGGCGCAATCAGTGCTGTGAAAGAGCTTGGCATTGAAAATATTGTTATAACAGGAATGGATAATATTCCTCTATCTCAGTATACTCATCCATCACTTACAACAATTGATAATATGAACTATGAAAGAGGAGAGAAGGCTTTTAAACTTCTCCTTGATATGATAAAAAACAAAAAGAAAGTAGATAACGTTCTTTTGAAGAGCAGGATTATAAGACGTGAATCTTTCTAAAGCAAAAGATAAAAATCTGCCTGTTTCCAATACAGGGAACAGGTGTGAGATTTTTATTTATATTTTTATAACTAAACTAGTAAAGCAATGAAAGGGGATATATTATGAATTACCGGGATTACAAAACAACAAGAGCTGTTGTAATCGAAAGACCTTATTATGCAAACTTGAGGGAAATCAAACTCACGGAACCTAAAAGCGATGCATATATTTGTCAGACCTTGTTTTCTGCAATTTCTACAGGAACTGATATGAAAACATACAAAGGTATGCAGCATCCGGAACAGTGTTATTATCCTCTTGTACCAGGATATGAAACTGCAGGTATAGTAGTGGCTAAAGGTCCGGATGCAAGAAAAGATCTTAACATTGGCGACCGAGTGATGATTAATGAAAGCAGAGTGTATGGAGATGTTTGTTCTGCATGGGGCGGAGGAAGTGAGTTTACAATAAAGGATTCACTAACATGTAACGACCATTTCGACCAGAGCGTTGTGATCCCGGATAATCTTACATACGAACAGGCTGTTCTTGCATATCTTGCCTGCGTTCCGCTTAAAGGTATCGGCAGACTTGATATTAAACCTAATCAGACAGTAGTTGTGTTTGGTGCAGGTATGATTGGTATAAGTGCTATTCAGGAACTGAAAATTATTGAACCTACTCTCAAAGTGATTTGTGTTGAAAGAAACAAATACAGAAGAAGCATTGCCGAAAATTATGCTGATTATGTATTTTCACTTGAAGAATCAGAGGGTAAAATCAGAGAGCTTACAAATGGTAAGATGGCTGACAGAATTATGGAATGCACAGGAAATCCGGAAGTTCCCGGTATTCTCTGGAAATACATAAAAGAAGGTGGATGGGAAGATGATGATGAACCCGGTCATATTCACCTTCAGGGCGACTATCCTGACAGATTGATTTTTGATCACTATCACAGATGGTTTGTTAAAAATCCTACAATCACAATGACTTGCGCGCTCAAAAAAGGTTGTAAAGAACAGGTGCTTCAGTGGATGAGTGAAGGCAAATTTGATACATCTAAGCTTCCTTACGAAGTATGGCCTGTTTCAAAATGCAAAGAGGCGTTTGAATATCAGGATAAAGCAAAAGAAGAATGTTTCAAAATTTTACTTGATTGGAGCAAATAATGGTATACGGATGTGCTGCATGGGGATTAAGAGAAACTCCCCTCGAAGAACAATTGAAAATAACAAGAGATTTAAAACTCAATCATCTTGAATTAGGTATTGCAAATGCAGAAATGGATATTCCGGCAGATGCAGATCAGGAAACACTTTCAAAGGTAAAAGAACTTTATAAAAACTATGAAGTGGAAATGTATTGCGCTGCAACAGGATGTGACTTTACCGTTGCAAAAGATGCTTGCTATGCAAATGTTGAAAAAGTAAAAAAAGTAATAGATATTTGTGAATATCTTGGAGTTAAATATTTAAGAATTTTTGCCGGTTTTTCTCACTGCGAAGAGGTAGTAGGAGAAAGATGGGACAGAATGATAGAATGTTTGAACAAAGTCGCAGAATATTCGTCTAATACAAGTGTAACCCCTGTGATAGAAACTCACGGCGGAGTTGACGGATATGATGACGGCGTAGTTCACTTTAGAAGTACAAGTGCTGAAACAGAAGCTATACAAAAACTTTCTGCACAAGTATCCGAAAGGATTAAATTTGTGTATGATCCTGCCAATCTATATGCTGTAGGATACGATCCTGCTGAATTTTATGAATTAATAAAAAGCAGAACCGCCTATGCGCATTTCAAAGATTTTGCACCTTTGAAATCAGGGCATATTCTTCCTGCCGCATGCGGCGAAAGCAATATGGACTGGAAAAGCATTTTTAAGGCTATGGACGGGTTTGATGGTCCTGTGTTCATAGAATATGAAAATGTTGAAGATGTGAGAGAAGGAATAGAAAGAAGCATAAAGTATTTAAACAAAATTGAAAAGGAGTTATAATATGACTAAAAAAATTATTTTTATGCCTCACGCGAATATTCAGTATTCTCAGCTTGCACCTGAAAGACGCTTGTGGGTAATTAAAAACTGCTATGAAAAGCTTTTCGATTTAATTGATAACGGCGATTATAAAATAGCATTTGAAGCAAGCGGAATAACAATTGATGAAATCGCAAAACAGGCACCGGAGGTTCTTGCAAAGCTTAAAAAGCTTGTTGCTGAAGGCAAGATTGAACCGGTCACATCACCATATATACATTTTATGTTGAGCAACATACCTAAACAGGTATGTGTAGCATCACTTAAAAAGTCTGTTGCTGTTTGGGAGAAACACGTAGGCAAGAGACCTAAAATTGGTTGGAATCCGGAATGTGGATGGGCTTCTTATATACCTGATGTATACAAAGAAGCGGGACTTGAAGCGTTAGTTATGGACGCCGACTCTTTCCTTCTTTCATTTGAGGATATCAGAAAAGCAACAGGACTTACATATGATGTTCAGGGACACAGTAACAAAAACCATCTCTTTAAAATCGAAGAATATATTAAGGATAAACCGGAATTTCTTAAATATATAACAAATCCTTCAGTTGCACCGAACGGTCTTAAAATGATTTTCAGATCAGACTGTATGGCAAACCTTCTTTTATGGTATCTTATGGGCGCAACAGAAGGTCTCAGAGAAGAACCTATCAATATGGGTGAAATCAAGAATATGCTTTCCAACTGGAAAGAACGAATTGAAGAAAGCGGCAGCTTTATTATGCCTTATGCTGAAGATGCCGAATACATCGGAAGCAGTGCTTACTTCTATGTAAAACAGTTCAATCAGGCTCGTTTCTTTGAAGAAGAGCCTGACAGTATAACAAGATTCAAAGAAATTCTTGATGCTGCAAAAGAAGCCGGATATGAATTTGCTACACCATCTGAGGTTCTTGAATCTTCTGATAATATTATTGAAAATGAATATGTTGACTGTATTGAAAACGGTGTTGCTTGGCATGGCGGTACTGCAAAAGCATGGGCTAACACCGAGCATTCAAGAATTATGGATCCGGTTTGTATTTCAATATTAAACGGTATCAATGCAGTTGCAGAAAAAATAGGAATGGACAAAGATAATCTTACAGACAGTCTTTCGGAAGCAATGGCTGCTCTTGCAAGTGCATGGGTTTCTGATTCAAGATGGCCTCCGGTACCTACATCACCGGGAAGATTTAATGTTCGTGAATCGCTTGATGATATGTATCTTGCAAACGATATGATTAAAAAGGCAATGGAAGAAAATGGCATTGCCGATAAGAGAGCATTGTATTCACCCGATCTGATGAAAACTCAGATTAAAGCTATTGAAGATCTTCTTATGTCCTTCGAATACTTTGGAGAATAAGATGCAAAACGAGTTAAGACTTGAATTGGTACATTTTCAGATTACCAAGAGTTGTAATTTGAGATGTTATTTCTGCGGTCAGTGGGGAAGCAACGGATTTTTCTCTAATGAGAACGGAAAAGAGCTGACCATTGATGAGTGGAACAGTGTAATAAACGATTTGAAAGAATACAGAGATAAAACCGGTGTTCCCATTGCCGTTACAATATGGGGTGGAGAACCTCTGGTATCTGAAAAGTTTGATGTGATTTCAAAAAAACTGCATAATGACGGCTTTAAATTGTCTTTGATTACTAATGGTGTGTTTATTGAAGAACATAAAGATATTCTTAACGAATGCTATAATAATATCTTTGTTTCAATTGACGGACCTGAAAAAATCCATGACAGAATAAGGGGTGAGGGTGTCTGCAAGACAGTTTTGAAAAACCTCGAACTTTTAAAAAGTGAAAATTTAAAGATTACTGTTATGTCAGTTCTCACAAAAGACCTGATAAAAAATCTTGAAGAACATCTGTTATCTTTTAACAACCAAAATGTTGATGAACTGATTTTGCAGGAGCTTATATATCTTGATGAACAAGAAATTAACGAATATAAGAACTGGCTGAAAAATGAGTTTTCTATGGAGTCTGTTTGTGCAGATTCCTGGCTTGGTGAAAAAGATGATGAGTTCAATCAACTGAAAAAATGTGCCCTTGATAAAGTTTTAGCTAATAAATATACATATAAATTAAATTACATTCCTCATGGTCGCACAGAAGAAAGAAACTATTGTCTTTCTCCTTTCAGACATGCACATATAGCATGGAACGGAAACGTACTTTATTGCACGGATTTTTACGATTTTTCAGCAGGAAATGTAAAAAAAGAAAAACTTACGGATATCATTAAAAATGAAATGTCCGAAAAGTTCAGAAATGAAACAATGAATGGTAATTGTGTAACTTGCAATCACTGTTCTTGGATAAAAAGCATTAAATTTAATTAAGAGAAAGGATGAGATGTATGAGTAAAAGAATAATTGCATTTTTACTTGTTTTTGCAATGTTCTTTACCTTTATTCCTTTTGTAGGTATGGCAGCAGCTCCAAAGTATAACGCTGTGGTATCTATTGACGGAGTTAAGGTTGGCTTTACAAATAAGCCTTATGTTCAGGGGGATACATTGTTTGTTCCTGTTGAAGAGCTCGCCGGTTATCTTAAGTTTACCACAAAAGGTAATGACTACGGTACCGGTATCACAATAAAAAACGGAGATGTTGAAGCTTTGCTTCAGAACGGTAATATGTTCGTTGATACAACAGCAGGAAACGTTCAGCTGAAAGATGCTCCGGTATTTGAAAAAGGTGTGTTCTATGCACCGATTGACATATTTTCAGATGTGTTTAATTTCCCTTTAACTCAGGATGTTGATAACAGAACTGCAAATATCACAAGCGGATATTACAGATTTGAAATCAGCGAAGAAAATGCGGCTGTTGTAAGTGTTGATGAACCTGATAAAGATATTCTTAACACTTCTGCAACAGGAAGCGACCAGCTTGTTTACAACGAAATATCTGAACCACCGCAGGAAATCAGTGCATTTTATAAATTTGATATGTCTCAGATAGCAGGCAAAAAGATTAAAAGTGCAACAATGGTATATAATGCTGCCAGAGGCGGTCAGTATACACCGACTCCAAGATTTGTTAAGGCAGACAATTGGGATAAGGCTACAATTAACTATAATAACCAGCCTAAAACATATCCTGAAATTAAAGCAGATGGTGAGCGTATTCCGGGTTCTTTGAGAACAGGTACATTCCAGGATTGGTCTGTAGATATTACTTCACTTGTTACTCCTTCTGAAGAAAATCCGATAGTTTCAATGAAGGTCTACGGTATGACCTATCAGTCTGCAACAACAGTTAATACTATGAGAACTGTTCAGGTTAATATGAAGGGTGTTAATACACCGCAAAAAGCATACATCGAAGTAATCTGCGATGAACAGCTTTCATTCCCTGCATATACCGAAGAAGTGCTTTCTGTGACAGAACAGAACGCATTTGATCAGGTTTCAGCACTTACAAAAATCGGTATTCTTACAACAGAAGATGAATTTCCAAGTGAAATTGCTGAAAGTGTAAACAGAGCAGAATTTGTCAAATATGCGGTAAGACTTTTAAACGACAAATTTGACTATACTCCTGAAAACGGAGATTATTTCGTAGATGTTGACAAAGAAAGCGACTATTATGATGCTATCAACACAGCAGTTGCAAATAAAGTAGTAGCTCTTGATGACGAAGGTCAGTTCAGACCTGACGATTTAATTACACCAATTGAAGCTATAATCATTGTTGACAGAATTCTTGGCTATGAAGATTATGCAAGACATAATCAGAACTATCCTACAGGATATATTCTTGTAGCTCAGCAGGCAGGTTTGCTTGAAAAAGTAAATACAGCAGGCGATGAATTCTCATACAAGGATATGTTCCAGCTTCTTTTCAATGCAATTTCTGCACCAAAGATGTCTATTATAGCATATAGCTCAACAGGAGAAGCAATTTATGATTTTGATGAAAGCAAAACCGTAATGAGCGAAGAGTTTGATGCTTATGAAGTTGATGGTATACTTTCTGCGAACAATTACACTGATCTTGATTATACAAAAGCTACCAACGATACAACTATTAAGATCGATAGTACGGAATATTATTCTTTAAATGATGAATACAACGACCTTTTAGGTTATAAAGTTACTGCATATTACAAAGAGAATGATGCCGGCAGAAACGAAATTGTTTATGTCGGTCTTAATAAGAATAATTCTGCTTCAGTTATTGATTATGAAGATATATATTCTGTAACACCGAATTCGGAAGGTTTCCTTGTTAAATATGAAACAGCAGACGACGATGAAGAAGTTCAGATTTATACTTCAAAGCCAATCATCTATAACGGAAAAGCAATCGCTCCGAATCAGCTTACACAGGCAATGCTTAACGGGGATATCGGTGCTCTTACTCTTGTAAGCAACGGCGGTGCCGATTATGACGTTTTGTTTATTGAATCATACAAAACAATTATTGCAAACGGTATTGATGTTGATAACGGAATTGTTTTTGATCGCTATAATTCGGCACTTAGGCTGACAACCAAAGGAAGAGATTTCTTTACATTGAAAAAAGGTACAAGAAATCTTGGAATTTCTGAAATTATTAAAGGCGATGTAATTTCCTATGCTGAAAGCTTGGATGGAAAAGTTGTTAAAGCTTATCTTTCAAACAGTATAATGAATGGTGAAATTCAGTCAATTTTAAAGGAAAACGGCTTAATTGAAAAAATCACAATCAAAGGTGTTGATTTTGTTCTTGAAAATCACCATGTTGACTGGACACAGGATTTAGCACCCGGACTTTCAGGAACTTTCTTCTTTGATAACTTCGGAAACATCGTAAACTTTGAAACAAATGAAATATCTGGTAAATTCGGTGTTGTTATAGGTGTTGATATTTCCTCAAGAATAAGCAAAGATGTATCTATTGCTATTCATAACGGTGATAGTGAAGAATACAGAATTTACAAAGTAGCCGATAAGGTTAAAGTTACAGATGTAAATGACCTTGATAATTATAATGAAAATACTGTACCGGCATCTGAACTTAAAGGATTTTTCTATACAAATGATCAGCTCACTACTGCAAAGCAGGGTATAATGTATAGTCTTAACAGCAACAAAGAAATCAGTGAGATTTCTACACTTTATTTTACGGATTATACAAACGCTGAAGCGTACAAAGGCACAGGACAACTTTGGTATAAGAACAGTAAATTTGAGGATTATTTCTATATCAATTCAAATACTCTCAAATTTTATGAGCCTTCAGGACTTGATAATACAGTACTTGAAGATTATGAAGTGATTATGGGAAGCTTTACCGGTGATGAAACATACTCAGGTATTAAAACATATACAACAGATACTGAAAAAGCGGTTGTAGATGTTGTTATGCTTCCTGCTCCTAACGATTCGTCAAGTGTGTCAGCTACATCAGGTCTCAGTATAGTTACAAACATTGTTTCTGCTGTTGATGAAGAAGGAGATCTGATTAAGAAGATTTCCTTAAGCGAAGCAGGAACAGAAAAAACATTTACTGTTGCTCATGAATATGCAAATGCTTCATTATTTAATACAATTCAAATTGGTGATATTGTAAGATATGGTACAAATTACAAGAATGAAATTAATTGTGTTGGTACTTTGGATTCACAGATTGCTCTCAAGAAGATTTATGATTATTCTTCAAAAGGTTTTGTGTCGGCTAATTTGAATACCGGTATGAATCAGGAAATCAGAATTTACGGCGGTTATGTTTACGACAAAGACGGCGAATATGTAAAATTTGTAGATGCTAAAAAATATGAAACCGCTGCAAATAAAGATATTTCAACTTATGATGCTATTGCTGATTACAGTATGTTCAGATGGTATAATTTCCCTAATGGTGCTAAGCTTTATAAATATAAAGTTAAAAACAGCGGCAGAACGGTTGAAGTTAACTCAGCAACTTCAAATGATATGATAACATATAAGGATCTTGGTTATGCTGCATCAGGTATTCTTATTCAGTCAAGATACGAAACTCTCACAGGTGCGTATATTGTTGAACTTGTTAAATCTGAAAACACAGGTAAACTTGCTGCTCCGTTTATTGGCGGAACAGGCTCTATCGGTAATTATACAGTAAGCTTTGATGAGGGCGAGACAGTTACAGTTACAGCTCCAAGCGGAAGAGATGGAAATATTAAGTTTACTAAACCCGGTTACAAGATTGTAAGCTGGACAGACACCAACGGTGTTACATATAATGTTGGTGATCCAATAACAATTGACAGTGAAATCACATTTACTGCTAACTGGGTACCTGCATACTTCATTAAACATAATGGCGGTAATGGTGCTAGCGGATCAATGGAAGATAAACTTATTGAAGGCGATAACTTCACATATACAATTCCTGCAAATGAATTTACAAACGAGGGTTATGAATTCGTTCACTGGACAAATGGAATCAGAACTTATAATCCCGGTGAAACAATTACAGTAAATGATGGCGCAGATGTTGTTCTTACAGCTGTATGGAACAGACTCAGCTATATTGAATTCAACTCAAACGGCGGAACAGGTTCAATGAATAAAGTTTATATCCAAAGCGCAGGAGATATAACACTTCCGTATAACACATTTGCAAAAGATGGTTATGTATTTGATTGCTGGTCAGACGGAGTAAATACCTATGGCGACGGAGCAACAATTACTGTTGATAATACATCAGATGTTACTCTCACAGCGAACTGGATTGCTGAAACAGATCCTTCAATTTCTACAGTTACATTTAACACGGGAGTGGGAAGCGTTAGCCCAATAAAGGTTAAATCTGGCAATTCTATAGTTCTTCCTACACCTGAAAATTCAGGCTCTTACGCTTTCGCAGGCTGGACATCTGATAACGGTGCAACCATTAAGGCAGGCGGAGAAACTACAGTGGTTTCGGGAGACACAACCTTTGAAGCAGTATGGACAATAAAACTCAACTTTACAAACTGGGCAAAAATTACAACTTCAAATGTCGCTTACGTAAATGATGAAACAATGACAACCGACAGAACGATTGGTGACAGATTGTATTTTGAATTTGGAACAAACGGAATTGACAGTGTGACCGATATCGTTGATGTGAAAGTTATATTTAACAGATATCACAAATACAATGCAACCTCAATGACAACTTATGAGTCATCAGAGCTTTCGTCCCAGCTCCTTGCGACAGCAGATGGATCGACGGTTGAAGAATCAATTCTTCCTGTAACCGGAAGTGTTATTTCCACAAAAACTGCATCTAATACAAGCTCTGATTCAGCAAGTTTAACAGATGCACTTATTGATAATGATGTATTTGAACAGTATCTTAAAAATGAGATTACATCAGGCAAAACAAAAGTTGGCTTTATGATGAAGGATACATTTACAGGTAATACTGCAAATGGTATTGCTATGAGATTTTACCCTGCATCATCTTATGTTGAAGTTAAACTTCTTGCTTCAGGCTTGCCTTCTGCCACAGTTACATACTCATTTGACGGTAACGGAAATACAGGTGGAACCGCACCAAACGGCGGAACTGTTAACAGAGGTTCATTGATCACATTCCCTGCAAACACATTTGAAAAAACCGGTTATACTTTTGCCGGCTGGACAGATGATACAAACGACTATGTGGTTGGCAGCAGTATTGCGCTTACAAGCAACAAAGTGTTCAAAGCAAAATGGGAACCAATTATTATTTACCTTGATGTAACCTATAAGGCAAACGGCGGTGTTGGTGCGGATATAGAAACACAGGAAGCTTCAAATTCAACATTCACACTCCCTGATTGCACCTTCACTAATGCAGGTCTTGAATTCGCAGGCTGGAATGACGGAACTAATACATATCCTGCAGGTGAATCATACACAATTGGTATGAACAATGTGATTTTCAATGCACAGTGGTCTACATTGTATAATGTTACATTTGAAGGCGGAGCCGGTGCAACAGGTACAGCTCCTGAATCGTTAAGAAGAGCAGAAGGCATAACAATTACTCTTCCTGAAAACACCTTCACAAAAGACGGTTCAATATTTGCAGGATGGAACGATGGCACAACAACTTATAATGCAGGTGCTCCGTACACAATGCCTGCAAGCAATGTCACATTCACAGCACAGTGGACAGAAGGTAAAACAATTACTTATAAAACACTCAGCGGAACAGAAACACAGACGGTTCTTGCAGGAACAGCTGTAACGCTTGAAACCGGCACAAATTCAGGTGATTATACCTTCGCAGGATGGACAATTAACGGAACAGATATTGTTACAAGTGTAACAGCTAATAACGACATAACACTTGTTGGAATGTACACATATAAAGCTAACATATCTGACTGGGCTCTTTACAATGGAACAGATACCGTTACAAGAAAACCTAATGCTTCATCAGGATACACAAATCTTGGCAGAAACAAAGACATAATTGTATTTGCGGAAATTGCTCTTCCTGAAATTGATGGCTCAAAAATATCAAAAGTAGAATATACATTAAATCAGAATCACAAGTATAATGCAACAGTACTTAATGTTTACGAAGTACCTGACGGAATGGGAAATGTAATAAAAGCACTGTCAAGTGGTGAAAGTGCAGTTGTAACTTCAACTGATATTCCTGCTCTTGTGAATGGAAACTTAATTAACACTCTTGGAATGACAAATACATCTGTTGATACATTTAGCGATAGAACTGATTTGATAAATTCAGACACAGTAACTGCAAAAATCAGAACAGCCCTTGATAATGATGAAGATACTTTTACACTTGGACTTCAGTCATATCAGAGCGGAAAAACACCTCAGACTGATGCGATAAGAATTAAGTTTTATAATTCCTATGCTACATTTACGATTCTTGCTGATACTGTAGCAGTTCCAAACTACACAGCAAAATTCCTTGATGATGACACAACAACAGAAATCGAAACAGCACAGACAGTTGCATCAGGAACAACAATTACACTCCCAACACCTACAAAAACAGGTTATGATTTTGTAAAATGGACACTTAACGGTCAGGATTACACAGAAGCCACATACACAGTGACTGGAAATGTTGATTTCGTAGCTGTATGGGAAGTGGCTGCGGTTCAGTACACACTTACATTCACAGGTAACGAAGGCGATGTTCTTTCAGGAACAGCAATCGCTCCTGTAACACAGAATGAAAACACAACATTTGAAATACCTGCAAATGTATATGCAG
>CAZMHL010000036.1:0-14447 GCA_964566065.1 uncultured Eubacteriales bacterium | reverse complement strand
ACAGAACTGCTGAATACGGAATTGCCGCTCACTGGAAATACAAAGAGGGCAAAACCGGAGTTGGCAAGGACGATGACAAGCTTGAATGGGTAAGACAAATGCTTGAGGTTCAGAAAGAACTTCCAAGCACCGATTCCGAAGAGTTCCTTAAAACTCTTAAGATAGATTTGTTCTCCGATGAAATTTTTGTGTTTACCCCTAAAGGAGACGTTATAAATCTTCCTGCCGGCTCCTGCGCGGTTGATCTTGCCTATGCCATTCACAGTGCCATAGGAAATCAGATGATAGGTGCAAAGATAAACGGAAAAATAGCAACAATTGATCAGAAACTTAAAACGGGGGATATTATACAGATTTTAACTTCGCCCTCACATGGACCGAGCAAAGACTGGCTTAAGTTTGTTAAAACCTCTCAGGCAAGAACTAAAATAAACCAATGGTTCAGAGCCCACAACAGAGAGGAAAACATAGCAAGAGGCAAGGAAATTGTTGACAAAGAAGTAAGAAAGGCAGATATCGACGGAATAAACGAATTCAAAGAAAAATTTGCTCAGGAGGCAATGAGAAAGTTTGTTCTCAATTCTCCCGATGATATGTATGCCGCTCTTGGTTACGAGGGTTCACTTTCAGCAAAAATTCTGCAGAAGCTTAAAGATGAAATCAAAAAGGTAACAGTGAAACCCGAAGAAACAAAAACAACGAAATCTTCTTCCAGAAAGCAAACCTCAGGCGGCGGTGTTATTGTTAAAGGAATAGATAACTGTATGGTTCGTCTTTCCAAATGCTGTAACCCTGTTCCTGGCGATGACATTGTAGGCTATGTGACAAGAGGAAGAGGAGTTTCGGTACACAGAAAAGACTGTACAAACGTAACCGAAGTTCCTGAAAGCGAAAGCATAAGAATGATTGAGGTTCTCTGGGACAACACAGCGGGAACTTCCTTCAATGCAGACCTTTTACTTTTCTCCGTTAACAGAAGCAATCTCTTGTTTGAGGTTGCCGCTGAACTTTCAAATATGAAAATTGTGGTAAACGGAGTAAATGCAAGGGTTGATAAGAACAATATGTGTGTAATTGACCTTGCAATAGAGGTTGCAAACGGCAGTGAACTTGACACTGTAATTAAAAAGCTGAAAAATATATCAGGTATATATGAAATAAAGAGAAACAATAAATAAAGGAGACATAAAATGATTAAGTTTGATTTTGACAAAGCAAAGTGGAAAATCAACGACCACGAGCTGGACTGCATAAAAAGTGCAGTAAACGCTGCTCACGAAACTCTTGAAAACAAAACCGGTGCAGGCAGTGACTTTTTAGGATGGACAGATCTTCCCGTAAACTACGATAAGGAAGAATTTGAAAGAGTAAAGAAAGCTGCCGAAAAAATAAAGAGCAATTCCGATGTTCTTATTGTTATCGGTATCGGCGGTTCATACCTTGGTGCAAAAGCAGGTATGTCAATGCTTTCACACACCTTCTACAATGAGCTTTCCGATGAAAAGAGAAAAGGACCCAAAGTTTATTTCGCAGGTAACTCAATCAGCTCCGATTATCTTTACGAGCTTTTAGAGGTTATTGACGGAAAAGACTTTTCTGTAAATATAATTTCAAAGTCAGGTACAACAACAGAGCCTGCAATTGCTTTCAGAATTTTCAAAAAGCTTCTTGAAGAAAAATACGGTGCCGAAGGAGCAAAAGAGAGAATTTTTGCTACAACAGACAAAGAAAAAGGTGCACTTAAAAACCTTTGTAATGAAATGGGTTATGAAACCTTTGTTATTCCTGATGATGTGGGCGGAAGATTTTCCGTACTTACTCCCGTAGGACTTCTCCCTCTTGCAGTTTGCGGCATAGATATTGACAAAATTATGCTCGGTGCACAAAGCGCAAGAGAAAAATATTCTGTAAACGATCTTGATAACAACGATTGTTACAAATATGCAGCCATAAGAAATATTCTCTACAGAAAAGGCTACACAACAGAATTTATGGTAAACTACGAGCCATCACTTCACTATCTTACAGAATGGTGGAAACAGCTTTACGGCGAAAGTGAAGGAAAGGATTCAAAAGGAATTCTCCCGGCAGGCGTTGATTTTTCAACTGACCTTCACTCAATGGGACAGTACATCCAGGATGGCTTGAGAAATATTTTTGAAACAGTTCTCAATGTTGAAAAAACAAAACACAGCATTGTGATAGAAGAAGATCCCGACAACATCGACGGACTTAACTTTGTTGCCGGAAAAACAATGGATTTTGTTAACAAAAGTGCATTCAAAGGAACTCTTCTTGCACACACCGACGGTCAGGTTCCGAACCTCGTGCTTAATATCTCTGAAATCAGCGAAGAAACCTTTGGTGAACTGGTTTACTTCTTTGAGAGAGCGTGTGCAATTTCAGGCTACATTCTTGCAGTAAATCCCTTTAATCAGCCTGGGGTTGAAGCATATAAGAAGAATATGTTTGCACTCCTTGGAAAACCGGGTTATGAGGCAATGAAGGAAGAACTGGAAAAAAGACTCAAATAATTTGAAAAAACCTCTTGAAATAATTTCATATTTATAGTATTATTAATATAAAGAAGGAGGCGTTTAAAATGATTAATGTAATCATAGGCAAAAAAGGAACAGGTAAAACCAAGTATTTGGTTGACCACGTAAACCTCGCAGTTAAGGAAGAACCGGGTACTCTCGTATTCATCAGTAAAGATAACAGACTTATGTATGACCTCAAGTCATCCATACGTTATATAAATACACAGGAGTTCAGTATCACAAATTATGATATGTTCTTTGGCTTTGTGGGTGGTATCATTGCGAATAACTTTGATACAGCGCACGTGTTCATTGACAGCATCTGGAAGATAGTTGAATCCGGTGAAGAAGGTTTTGAAGGATTTATCTCAAAAATTGAAAAAATCGGATTAGACCACAAAATCAACTTTACAATAACAATTTCCGAAGATAAGGAAAAAGCTCCGGAATGCATTAAAAAGTATTTGGTGGAATTATAAGAAAAAGCATACCCCAATCTATGTCAAATAGTTTGGGGTTGTTGTATTAAAACAGAGATAAAACAGGAAAAGGTGAAAAATAATGAGCAACGTAACAGGCAATAAGGTATTGTTTGATGAGGATTCAAGAGTAGCTCCTCTTGGACTTATCGCTTTACAGAGTGCAAAAACTTTAGGAGATAAAATTAATTACTATCTTGTTAAATGGGCAGAAGAAGGAGGAGTTAGTTACGATACATTCCTGGTTGAAGCTGAATGCCCGAGATTTTCTTCAGGCGACGGAAAGGGTCTTATAAAGCAGTCTATCAGAGGTAACGATTTGTTTATAATTGTTGACGTTTCAAATCCAAGCTGTAAGTATAATTACTTTGGCGAAGAGAACAGAATGTCACCCGATGACCATTATCAGGATTTAAAGAGAATAATTCAGGCCGCGGGCGGTAAAGCTCACAGAATTAATGTTATTATGCCGTCACTTTACGGCGGAAGACAGCACAGAAGAAATTACAGAGAATCTCTTGACTGTGCAGCAGCGCTTCAGGAGCTTCAGGCAATGGGTGTTTCAAATGTAGTAACATTTGATGCTCACGACCCGAGAGTTCATAATGCGGTTCCGCTTATGGGCTTTGACAATGTAATGCCTACATATCAGGTTCTCAAAACAATGTTCAGATGTATTGATAACTTTAAGCCTGTTAAAGATTCATTTATGATTATCAGCCCTGACGAAGGTGCTATCAACAGAAATATGTATTACGCATCAGTCCTTGGTGTTGACCTTGGTATGTTCTATAAGAGAAGAGATTATTCCAGAGTGGTAAACGGAAGAAATCCTATTGTTGCTCACGAATACCTCGGTAATTCTGTAGAGGGTAAAGACGTGTTTATTGCCGATGATATTATTTCATCAGGCGAATCAATGCTTGATATCGCATACGAGCTCAAAAAGAGAAAAGCAAACAGAATTTATACTTATGCAACATACTCTATTTTCACAAATGGATTTGATTCTTTTGACAAAGCTTATAAAGAAGGTATAATTGATGGTGTGTTCGGGACAAACCTTACACATATCAGACCTGAGCTTTATGAGAGGGAATGGTTCCACGAGGTTGACGTTTCAAAATATATTGCATACTTTATTGCTGCAATTAATCACGACGTTTCAACAAGTGTTATCATTGACCCGCACGAAAAAATCAATCAGCTTCTTAAAAAATATGGTTTGAAATAGGAGATAAAAATGAACAGGATAACCGGTCTTGTTATTCAGCCCGGCAGGGATGAATATTCAAGAAGTTTTGTCTGGTATAACAGCATAGAAAACAGCGGTGCAAAAATTCAGTACTGCTTAAAATCCGAGTATGACAAAAACGGCTTTACACAAGACAATTCAACAGTTGTTACGGGGAATTGTGAAATCCCTTATAACAACAAAGAAAACGTAAGCTGTAAAGTCGGCATTGAAAATCTTTCGCCCGGAGAAGCCTATGTTTACAAGGTGGGCTGCGACAGCAGCTTTGACGAAAAGGTTTATTCTTTTAAAACAAGAAGGGCAGACTCGGAAAGTCTGTCCTTTAATGTTGTTGCAGACCTTCACTCGAAGTCAAAGGATTTCTGGAAAATGACAGACGGGGATATTGAAAATTCTTCAAAGCAGTGGCAGAACACCCTTGAAAAAATGCTTGAATATGATGAGGACAGCGAATTTGTTTTAAGTGCAGGTGATAATGTTTCAACGCCTGATATGTCCTGGACAACCTGTTGCGAGGAATTAAGAGTTGCCGCAGAAAAGGAGCATAAATATTTTCTTGAAGCAGAGCTTATGAAATCAATTCCTTTTGTAACGGTAAACGGAAACCACGAAGGGCACAGCAGTGAGTCGGAAGAAAATGGTTTTGCCTGTGTTTCGGGATATCATTTCAATTTGCCGGGTGATGACGGTGTTTCCGGGCACATAATGAGCAAATCCACAGGCAATTTCTTTTTGAGAAGAAATGAAACACTTATAATAGGTGTTAATATAAGTGTAAAAAATAACAAGGGAAACTGGAAAAATCTTTCTCCCGATGTAAATGAAAAATACATAGAAAAAGTATGTAATGAAAATAAAGATGTCAAATGGAAGCTCCTTGTGAATCACGTTCCGGCTTATGCATATATCGGAGGGGAAGAGGGGATTAAGATGCTGCCCGTTATGAATGATATCTGTAAAAAGTATAACATTGATATTCTTTTTACAGGACATTCCCATGCATTTTCTGTTTCTTATCCCATTCTTGACGGTAAGGTTACATCTAAAGAAAAAGACCTTGAAAATCCAAAGGGCACAGTTCACTACAACGTTCCCTCTGCCATGGATCACTCCTTTACAAATACCGCAGACTTTAAAAGTTATTTGAGAGTATGGGGTGCAGAGGAGGGAGCATCGGAGAAAATTGAAAACTTTGACGGAATAAAATATTCGTCTCCGATGTTTACCAACGTAAAGATTACGGCAGATGAACTTAAGATTAACACTGTGAGAAGTGATAATTTAAATTCAATTGATGAAATTATAATTAAAAAACAGAATAATTGCAAAAAATAAAGAAATTACGAGAAAATATCTTTAAAACCAATAAAATTTAACGATTTTGGCGGTTGCAAAGATATTTTTTTTGTTTATAATAAAAGTCAAAGAAAGTCAAAGTCAAATAATTCTGAATAAAATTTCCCATATTTCACCTTCGGGCTCCCTGAAGTACACAAGTACTGCCCGGTCGCCCGAATGCACAATCTGAAAAAAACCTTTGGAATTAACAGTTGATTTAAGGAGTGTCGGTTAAAATGAAAATAAGCGATTTAATAGAAGAAGTAATAAAAGAAATAATGGATGCGGAAAACGGTGTGGCAGTATTTCAGCGAAACGAGCTTGCGGGAAGGCTCAACTGTGTTCCGTCTCAGATAAACTATGTAATAAATTCAAGATTTACAAACGACCACGGTTACATTGTGGAAAGCCGGCGAGGCGGCGGCGGAAGCATCAGGATAACCAGAGTAAGAATGGATAGGACAGGCTATCTTATGCATATAGTTTCATCAATAGGAAATGTTATAACTCAGCAGGAAGCTATGATGTTTATAAAAAATCTTATTGATTATCAGTCGCTTACACAAAAGGAAGGAGTTCTTATGGCGGCGGCTGTTTCCGACAAAGTTTTAAGGGTAATTCCTCAACCGGCACGTGATAATATAAGGGCAAATATCTTTAAAAATATGATAGTGAGCATAATAGAATAGGAGGTATATGTATGATTTGTCAGATTTGCGGCAAGAATTTAGCTAACGTTCATTTTAAGTCCGTTATAAACGGAGTGGCAAAAGAAGTTTATATGTGCAGCAGCTGTGCGGCAAAATATAATAATGCAACTGACTTCGTTAACATTGGCGGACATGGCAGAGGAGGCGAAGGTATGAAGTTTTTTGAAAGTAAATTTTCCGATAAAGCAGAAAAAGCAATAAGAAGCGCAGGCAGTACAGCAACTCAGTGGGGACACGATTATGTAGGAACAGAGCATCTTCTTTACGGATTGCTTTGCGACAAAAATACTGTTGCCTGCGGAGTTCTTGAAGATAACGGAATAACACTTGAAAATGTAACACAAAAGGTAAAAGAAATAATAGGCTTTTCCGATTTGAAAAGTAATGCGGTATCTTTCACTCCAAGACTTAAAAGGGTAATTGAAACAAGCTTTCGGGAAGCAAACAGACTTGGACAGGGATATATCGGAACAGAGCATTTGCTTATGGCGATTTTAAGAGACGGTGAATCTGCGGCAACAAGGATAATTTCAGAGCTTGGCGGAAACCCAAGAAAGATATATACAGAGGTTTTAAAAGCTCTGGGAATTGAAGTCGAAGAGGAATATTCAGCACCCGAGGAGTATAATAATGCTTCTAAAAACGCCAAAACACCAACTCTTGATGAGTTCGGGAGAGATTTGACGAAAATGGCGGGTGAGGGTAAATTTGACCCGGTAATAGGCAGAGAAAAAGAAATAGAAAGAGTAATTCAGATACTTTCAAGAAGAACCAAAAACAATCCTTGCCTTATAGGAGAGCCGGGCGTAGGTAAAACCGCCATTGCTGAAGGTCTTGCGCAGAAAATTCACGATAAAAAGGTTCCTGAAATATTAAAGGATAAAAGAGTGGTTTCTCTTGATTTGTCGTCAATGGTTGCGGGTGCAAAATACAGAGGCGAGTTTGAGGAAAGACTTAAAAAGGCAACCGATGAAATTAAAAATGCGGGAAATATAATCCTGTTCATTGATGAAATTCACACCATAATCGGTGCAGGTGCGGCAGAGGGTGCAATAGATGCATCAAACATTTTAAAGCCGTCACTTTCAAGAGGTGAAATTCAGCTTGTAGGTGCAACAACGATAAATGAATACAGAAAATATATTGAAAAGGATGCAGCTTTAGAGAGACGTTTTCAGCCGGTAACCGTAGGGGAACCGAGTGTTGATGAAACAATAATGGTGCTTATGGGACTTCGTGATAAATACGAGGCACATCACAAGGTTGAAATTGCAGACAGTGCGCTTATTGCTGCAGCGAAAATGTCCGCAAGATATATAACCGACAGATTTCTTCCCGACAAGGCAATTGACCTTGTTGATGAGGCGGCATCGAAAGTAAAGCTTGCATCTTACACGGCTCCCGATGACCTTTCATCACTTCGTGAAAAACTTGAAAAAATAAGAAAAGAAAAGGAATCTGCCATAGGTGAGCAGAATTTTGAAAAAGCGGCATCTTTAAGGGATAAGGAAAGAGAGATTTCTGCTCAGCTTGAAGAAAAGAAAGAAACCTGGAAGAAAGAAAACAGCGCTAAAAAAATGATAGTAACGGAAGAAGATGTTGCAAATATCATTTCAAGCTGGACAGGAATTCCCGCTTCAAGACTTCAGGAAACAGAAAGTCAGAGACTTCTTAAACTTGAAGATGAGCTTCACAAAAGAGTCATAGGTCAGAATGAAGCGGTAACTGCAATAGCAAAGGCGGTAAAAAGAGGAAGAACAGGTCTTAAGGACCCGAAACGTCCTATCGGCTCATTCATTTTCTCAGGCCCGACGGGTGTGGGTAAAACCGAGCTTTGCAAGGCACTTGCGGAGGCGGTTTTCGGTGACGAAAATGCAATGGTGAGAATTGATATGTCTGAATATATGGAAAAATATTCGGTGTCAAGACTTGTGGGTTCTCCTCCCGGATATGTTGGTTATGAAGAAGGCGGTCAGTTAAGTGAAAAAGTAAGAAGAAATCCTTACTGCGTTGTTCTTTTTGACGAAATTGAAAAGGCACATCCCGATGTGTTCAATATTCTTCTTCAGATTCTTGAAGACGGAATATTAACAGACTCCCAGGGCAGAAAAATCGACTTTAAAAACACTATAATAATTATGACTTCCAACCTTGGAGCATCTCAGATAGTAAGTCCGTCAAAATCACTTGGCTTTGATGCATCCGATGCAAAGGAAACACATAATTATGAAAACATCAAAGAAAAAGTTCTTTCCGAACTCAAGAGAACCTTCAGACCTGAATTTGTAAACAGAATTGATGACATTATCGTGTTCAGTCAGCTTAACAAGGAAGAAATCAAACGGATTGCAGGTAATATGCTCAGAAATCTTTTTGAAAGACTTAAAGCAAATGATATTGAAGCGGAGGTTTCCGACGAGGCGGTTACAAAGCTTTCGGAAATAGGCTTTGACCCTGTTTACGGTGCCAGACCCTTAAGACGTGCAATAGTTTCGGGAATTGAAGATATGCTTGCCGAAAGAATGCTTGAGGGTAACATTAAAGCAGGCGACAAGATTAAAATTGATGTTGTTGACGGAAAATTTGAGATAGTTAAATAATTCGAATAAATCACCCTTATTGTCGCATAATATATGCGAAAGGGTGATTTTTTTGAAAGCTGTAATATATGCCAATCATAAAACGGATGTTCGGGATGGTGGCTGCACTGTAACACCTCTTGCGGAAATTTTCGGTAAAAGCCTTGCCGAGTACAGCTATGACCTGGTTAAGACATTTGCAGATGAGGTGATTGTGGTCTGCACAGCCGAAACAAAAAATTGCATAAAACAAGAAAATAACGTGATTTACTGCAATGAAGAGGATTTCTCAAGACATATAAATAAGTTTTTAAATGACACAACGGTTTTTATTGACGGCGGAGCCTTTTATAATATTGATATTTCAAAATTTATAGCTTTCCACAAAAAAGAAGGTAAAAAAATTTCAATGGCGGCAAGTGTTTCCCGTGAGCCTTTTCTGTTACCGGTAAATTCTGAAGAAGACAGACATCCCGAAAACATGGTTAATTCTGAATGGAGGTTTAATAATCTTTACATTCTTGAAAAGGAAATGCTTGGAATAAATGTAAAGCGTTACATTGAAAGCAATGGGAAAAATGAGGTGTCTGTGTATCACACAAAAGAAAGCTTTGTTTTTGTAAGCTCTGTGTGGGATCTGATGAAAATATCCTTTGATATGATAAATAAAACAAAGATACCGGTGCATAAATCAACCTTTATAGATGAAAGTGCAATTATAAGTGAAAAAAGCTATATCGGCAAGAATTGCAAAATAGGTAAATTTGTGAAAATAGGGGCGTATACCGTCATAGAGGATAACTGCATAATCAAGGACGGAGCAAGCCTTAAATACAGTTCAGTGTGTAAAAATTCATACATTGGCAGAAACAGTGAAATAGAGTTTTCCTATGTAATGGAAAATACTGCAATCGGCGACCGCTGTATTCTTCAGGGCGGTAATGTCGTTGAGAAGGATTTTGTGCTTTGCAACGATTCTGTGGCTGAAAAAAATACATTGCTGAAGGAAAATGTTTCACAGCAGAAAAATCAGAATAAAAAGGCAAAAAAAATAACAGTAAAATATTAAGATAATTGAATTTTTACTCTTTACAAAGGGAAAAAAATGTGTTATAATACGAACGTTAATGGTAAAATTAATTAAGGAAAGGTGTTTATTCAATATGAAAACGAGAATGATTTCTTTATTGACAGCATTTGTAATGCTTGTATCACTTTGTGTGGCACCGGCGGCATTGGCTGTGACAGTTGATCCGGCGAATATTCCAAGCCTCACTTTGACAGTATCAGATGTTACGGTGTCAAATCTTGCAGAAAGCTGGCAGCTTGTTGTTGCATCTTATAATGCAAGAGGCGATGTTGTAAAATCAGCAACTGTTGCTCTCAGCGCAGGAGCTGATTACACTTCAACACTTTCAGCGCTCGGTATTGTGACCGACAGAACTGACGGCGCAGTTAAAGTTAAAGCTTTTGTCTGGAAAGATTTCACAGATATTCAGGCAGCAGTTGACAGCAAAGAAGTTGAAATACCTGCTCCTGTAACCCCGGGTCCGGGCAGCAGCGGTACTACATATTATACCTTGAAATTGATTGACGGCGAAAAAGAAACCGTAAAATCATATACAAGAAATTCAACTGTTGACCTTGAGGTCCTTGCAGGTGAAAAAGAAGGCTTTGAAATTGAAGGCTTCTATCTTGATGCTGAATTTACGGAAAAAACAGAATCACCTTACAGAATTGCAAAAGATATTGTGATTTATGTTAAATGGCAGGAAGTAAAAGATACTCCTGATTCTCCTTTCAGGACGGATGAACACTTTGCATATATCATCGGTTATCCTTCTGAAAACGGAAGCAAGGAAGTAAGACCTGAAAATAACATTTCAAGAGAAGAAATTGCAACTATTTTCTACAGACTTGTTAAAGATGAAGTAAGACAGCAGTATTATACAACATCAAATAACTTCAGTGACGTAGAAGATAGCAGATGGTCAAATGAATACATTTCAACCATCGCTAAAGGCGGATTTATTCTTGGCGATACAGAAGGAACTTTCAGACCTGAAGACTACATCACAAGAGCAGAATTCGTAACAATTGCTTCAAGATTCTTTGATGCAGACGGAGAGGATTTCATAGTTGACGATAAATTTACAGATATAAGCGGACACTGGGGCGAGAACTTCATTAACTATGCAGTAAACGCAGGTTGGATTGACGGCGACGGCGACGGAAGCTTCAGACCTGATGATTACATCACAAGAGCAGAAACAATGAAGATAATCAATGCAATCCTTAACCGCCATGTTGATAAAGACGGATTGATTGACGGTTATATCGTCTGGGACGACAACGCTGAAAATGCTTGGTATTATTATGAAGTAATCGAAGCAACCAATGCTCATGAGTATGGTCGTGTTCAGAATTCAAATCTCGAAAATTGGACTCAGATTATTCGTTAATTAAATAAAAGTGACCCCCGATTTAACCTCGGGGGGTTACTCGTATAATTGATTAACTTTTATAATTGCCTGAATAAAAGGCAAAAACAGATGTGTATAAAAATAATTATAGCATATATAAGGAGAGAGAAGTATGAAGAAAAGAGTATTGGCGATAGTAATGTCGCTCGTATTTCTGGTAAGCTCAATGTCAGTTTATGCATCACCTCTGAAAGATATCATCGGAGACCTTGGTATTTCAGAAAACAGCGTAATTACTGTATCGGTTGATGCAGACCTTTCATCAAAAATGAGCGATGGAGAATCTTTTGCAAACGACTCACTTGCAGTAGTAAGAGGCGACAGCGTTGATTTTCAGGCTTATGTTGATATGACTAAAGTAAGAGAAGCTTATGATCTTGTTAAAACAGTTGCAATGGAAAAAGCTGCAACCTCTGAAGATCAGGCAGCTCTTGAAGCTGAATTTGCAGCATGCACAGTTCAGGGACAGTTCACAATCACAGTTGATTATCCGCAGGCACAGTACTATGTGTTGCCGCAGGATCACGTAAACGGTTCGGCAATGTATGGCTTTTCAACAACAAGCGGTGATTTAAGTGCCCTTTACGAAGAAGTTTCAAGAACCTGGGATACAACAAACGGAACACTTACAATGGTTGTAAAGGTAAAAGACGGTGTAACTCCTTCAGTGATTGAAGCAAATATGAGTGACCTTTACTATACATTAAACGGTGTAACAATCGGAGAAGAAGGAACATTCACAACCAAGCTTGCAATAACAGGTTCTACAGATGTATATTCAGGCGAAGAAAAACTCGGAACAATTGTTTATAATTTTAAACAGTACGACACCGAATCTGAAACAATGGGTCCTGACCCCGACGGAGCTTCAGGAGAAATTTCTGTTACAACAACA
This sequence comes from uncultured Eubacteriales bacterium, assembly GCA_964566065.1. Classification (GTDB taxonomy): domain Bacteria; phylum Bacillota; class Clostridia; order RGIG6154; family RGIG6154; genus CAZMHL01. The sequence continues at coordinate 2,168 of CAZMHL010000036.1, read as the reverse complement.
GCAGGTGTTGAAGATGTTACTGCTGCCTTTACAGCTCCTGATGGTGTTGAAGGAACAATTGACCCTGTAACAGTTGCATTCGGCGAATGGGTAACACTTCCATCTGAAGGTATGACAAAATCAACAGCAGTTGGTTCTTACACACTTTCAGGCTGGCAGAGAGTTTCCGACTCAAAAACCTTTGCTGTCGGCACACAGGTACAGCTTACAGAAAACACAGAATTTACACCGATATTTACATATACGGAAGGCACAGGCAACATTACAGCAACAGATGCGGTTCACTTCGACCGTGAAGGTACAGCAAAAAGACTTACAACCGGTTCAGGAGCGACATATCTTGATGCTGTAGATTATCAGGATGCTGACGGTGACGGTTCGGTTGTATACACTGATGACAGTGCTATAACAGCTATCTTTGCAAAGTTTGATATAAGCACACTTGAAGACCCGACTTATGTTGCACTTTCACTTCTTCACAGTAAAGTGAATATGGGTTCTTCCAATACATATCATATTGATGTTGTGAATGTGGAAGATTTTGACTCTGCCTTTGCGGATGTAACAACAACCGCTTCCGCATTTTCAAAAGAAGATCTGCCTTCCGCAGTTTCAAGTGCATATTCTGCAAATGTAGGAGGTACAACGGCTACCGCTGACGGTCAGAGACTTGTAAGAGAAATTACATCAGCTGTCAAAACAGCTGTTGCAAATGACCAGGATTACATTGTTCTTAAAATTTGGGCAACAAGAAATTACAAAACCACAGATACGACTGCTTGTATCAGAACATACAACTTTATGAGCGGTTCATATCTTACCTGCACAACAATTGATGAAGTTACGGTAAGCTTTGTTGATGATGAAGGTAATTCAGTTGCGGATTCGGTTACAACAACTCCTTTTTCAACTGTAACGCTTCCTGCAGGTCCTGAAAAAGAAGGCTACTTCTTCCAGGGATGGTACTGTGCAGATGACGGTACGACTTATGCAGAATCTGCATCTTTCAAAACATCAGATACAGATGCTTCACTTAAAGCAATCTATACAAAAGGTGTAACTCTTACACTAAAAGATTGTGACACTGCAGGTTCAACTCTTTACCTTCCGGGAACAGAGGTAACTCTTGAAACACCAACCAAAACTGCCACAGTAGGCAGCTACACATTTACAGGTTGGACAGATGGAACAACAACCTACAATGCAGGCGATGTTGTTACTCTTAATGATAATATGATACTTACCGCAATGTGGACATACACAGGCTCAGAGGGAACACTTAACTGGGAAGAGTCAATTTACTTCGGCACATCCGAAAACGGTGCTGAAACAGGTACTATTACTTTAAATCCAACAGCTCAGAAGAATCTTTACAGAAACTACGCCACATCAGCATACTATGCGAAAGTTGATATTTCAGGACTTGAAAATGTAACCTCAGCAGCATTCAACCTGATGGTAGTTAAATTCAATAACGCTGCTAAGATTTCAGTTTATGAAGTGGCAGAGGAAGATTATGTATCAGCCTTCACCGGTGTTGCTTCCGGTGCAACATTCAACACAGCTGACCTTCCGACAGGAACACTCATAGCATCTCAGTCTTATTCAAGCACATCTGCTGTTAATGCCGGTTTTTACGGAGAGCCGGGTGTTGATATAACATCATGGCTTGCAGATAAAGTTAACAGCGGTGTTGACTATGTTTACATTATGGTAAAAAATACTGCTAGCGGTAATGCTACAACTGATGCAACAAGAGCAAAATGGTTCCATACTGAATCCAATATCACTGTAAACACAACCGATGCTGTATCAGCGTACTTTGATAGCGGTGTTGCATCAATAACAGATGATATTGATGCTGAAATAACTCTTCCTGAGATGACAACTCAGCAGAGAAATAAAGTGTTCACAGGCTGGACAGCAGACGGCGGCGTTACTGTCCTTGAAGCAGGAAGTGCTTATACACTCAGCACTAACACAACCTTTACTTCAGTTTGGACAGATGGCTTCAATGTTGATTATGTAGCAGATACAACAAGCTGGTATGAAACAGCAGTTGCAGACACAGTAATCACCCTTCCTGAATCAAACGATAAAGACGGTTATACCTTTGAAGGCTGGACAACAGACGGCGGTACAACAATTCTTGCTGCTGCATCTGAATA
>CAZMHL010000035.1:0-14540 GCA_964566065.1 uncultured Eubacteriales bacterium | reverse complement strand
TTGAACATAAGGTTGAACTGACGGATGTCTGTGTAGTTATGCTTTCCGCACTGCGGACAAACTACATTATTGTCGTTGATATAAGCAAGCATCTGTTCGTTGCTCCAGCCGTCAACAACAAGGCTTTCGCCCTTTGAAAAAGCAAAGTCTTCGATGAGCTTGTCTGCTCTGTGTCTTGATTTACATTCCTTACAGTCCATAAGCGGATCTGAAAAACCGCCTACGTGACCTGATGCAACCCATGTTTCGGGGTTCATAAGGATTGCAGAGTCAAGACCTACATTATATTTACATTCTGTGATGAATTTTTTCCACCACGCCTTTTTAACGTTGTTTTTAAATTCTACACCCAAAGGACCGTAATCCCATGTGTTTGAAAGTCCGCCGTAAATTTCAGAACCGGGGTAAACATATCCGCGTCCTTTGCAAAGGCTGACAATTTTCTCCATTGTTTTTTCTGAATTCTTCATTTGACTACCTCCAACTATAATAAGTTATTCTACCACACTAAAGTGATTTAGTCAATATTAAAGGTTGGCAAATCTCTTGATTTTTCTTGTGGTTGTTTTGATAAGCTCCTCTTTTCTTATTGTAAACTTCGCAACCGCTTTGTAAGTAGGAAGATTTTTATTGATTTCCCTGATTTTTTCGGCGATTAATTTTTCAACCTTTTCATCGTCGGGAATTTCACCGAATTCTTCTTTGAGCACGTCATAGTCAGGAACAATCAGAGCTGACAAAACCTTGTCCTCTTTAGCATAAACCATACTTTCTTTGACATAGTTGCAGGCATCAAGTACGCTTTCAACCTCTTCGGGGAATACGTTCTTGCCGTTAGCGGTGATTATAACGTCTTTCTTTCTGCCCGTGATGAACACAAAATTGTTTTCTATATATCCAAGGTCGCCTGTATAAAGGTATCCGTCTTTGAACACCTCTTTTGTTGCCTCTTCATTTTTGTAGTAACCTGAGGTTACGTTGTCACCTTTTACTATGATTTCGCCGATACCCTCTTCGTTTGCATCTGCAATTTTAACATCAATTTCAGGAGGAATAAGACCTGCCGCATTGTGCTTATGACAGGAAACTCTGTTTGCCGCAATGATTGGTGAACATTCTGTCATTCCGTAACCCTGAACAGTTATAATTCCAAGAGATTCAAGCTTCATTGCAGTCTCCGGTTTCGGCGCAGCCGCACCTACCATCATAACACGAAGCTTTCCGCCAAGCCCCTCTTTGATTTCTTTAAATACAATTCCCGTTATATCAATACCGAATTTCTTGAGGAAATCGGAAACCTTTATTGCCTTTTTAATGAGCTTTTCCTTACCTGCTTTTTTAACCTTTGCTTCAATGTTACGAAGAAGTGCCTCTGCAATGAGCGGAACAACAAAGAACATTGTGGGCTGTGCCTCTTTTAAGTTCGATGCAAAGTGAAGAAGCCCTTCACAGAAAGCAATACTTGCACCGGAATAAACAGGAGCAAGGAACGTACAGGTACATTCGTATGTATGATGAATAGGAAGAACAGAGAGGAATCTGTCTTCGGGGGTCATTTCAAAAAGTGCCAGGGCATTCATAATGTCAACCGCAATGTTTTTCTGGGAAAGCATAACACCCTTTGCATTTCCCGTTGTTCCCGATGTGAAAATGATTATGCTCGTATCTTCGGGATTGGGGTAAAGTCCTTCGGGAAGAGTGTACGGAGTTTTGTAGATCTCCGTCATTTCGTCCATACAAATGACAAGGGGACACAACTCTGCTATCTGCGGATGCTTTTTAAGAATTTTTGCAGATGCAACAACGCAGGAAACCTCTGAAAAATCCGCAATATATTTTATATCCTCAAAAGGAAGCTCCTTGTCAATGGGAACGATAATTCCGTTTCCGCACTGCACAGCCATATAACAAACACACCAGTCATAACTGTTTTCGCCGATAACTGCAACTTTCTTGTCAAAAACACCCTTTTCGGTCAGATACCCTGCAAAGCTGTAAACGTTTTCCCTGAAAGTCTTATATGTTATTTCTCTGTAAGGCTCGCTGTGCTTGTCTTTTACAAGGAAAGCGACCCTTTCTGCAAACATATCGCAGGAGCCTTCAAAAAGTTCTCTTATTGAGCCTATTTCTCTTACTTTAAAAAGAGGCTCTTTTCCGTAATACTTATCAGTTTTGGCAAATTTATGATACATATCCGTCACCTTTTCTCGTTTTTATAAACCTATTATCTGGTATTAAATACTGTATCACAAAACATATATATTGTCAATCTTTAAGAACATGGATTTCTCTTGCAAGATAAGCATTTTTCCTGAGCGGGGAAAATATTAATACTGCGCCCGCAAAGGATAATGTTCCCTGGATAAGATTGTAGGGAACAGATGCAAGGGCGCCCCATCCCAGACCTAAAAGCACACCTTCAAAAGCAAAGTATCCGAGCACCATAATTATTTCACCGATTAAAGCTGACACAATCATTCCTGATTTGTTAGCAAGCTTTCTGTATACAAAATAAGAAGCAAAGGCAACAAGACCTTTAATTACAAAGGTTGCAGGAATGTAGGTTATATATCCTGCCATAAAGTCCGCGATTGCAGAGCCCGCTGCCGCCGCAAGGGCACCGTAAAACGGTCCCGCAATCCAACCGGACAGAATAACGAGTATGTCGCCGAAATTGATATACCCACCGACAAAGGGTATTCTGATTATGTAAGTAGCAACTGTTATCATTGCGGCAAAAAGAGCCGCAATGACAATTTTTCTTATGTTTTTCTGCATTTTATGTCACTCCCGGAAAATAGATTTGTATAAAATTTCAGGGTTTTCCCCTGTTTTAACTGTGTAATAGCCAAAGTCCCCGGGAAAATATACCACGCCTTTGGCAGACGAATTTTTAACTCCTGCCGTCTTTATGAAATTTACTCCGTTTTCTTTGTAAATTCCGTTGTTTTCCGCAGGGTAGAAAACAAAAATATTTTTTTCTTCTGAAAGTTCACACATAAGTGTTTTAAGAATTTCAAGCTCTTCTTCGGATTTCATCAAGCTTAACTCTTCATTCATAAATATAAACACATTTTTCTTGTCTGTAAGAAGGTCATTTTTAAATTTTACAAACTGCGCCTTTGAAAGATAACCGTCGGAATTGTCAAGGTTAATATAAATTCCGTTTTCGTCGGCAAATGACGAGTGGCTTTTTATTGTTTTTGTATCAAGCCTCTCAAAGGTTACACCTTCAAGAGAAAAATTATAAGCCGCATTTTCTTTCAGCAAAGAGGTTTCAAGAGTTTTTTTCAAAGATACGGAAAGCAGATTTTTGACAGGGGACACTCCTGCAAAAACAGTAAAATCCGTTTCTCCCTTTTCTTTTGAAAATTCAACCTGAGCTTCAGGAGCTTCGTACCCATCAGACAACTCATCCGTATAAGAAAGAGAGTCAAAATATACCGATGCTTTATTTTTATTATCATACATATTCTGAACCACGTAAATTCTCGTAAGTGTTACCGCTGTTTCGGGAACCTCAAAGCTTAAAAGCTTCCATCCGTTAAAGTTCATATCTTCGCATATATCAGTCTTTAAAACATTACCGTCGGCATCGGCAAACTCTGCCCTGAGCCACTGACGGTTTTCGCCGAGATATGCTGACAAAAGTCCGTATTTACCTTTTACTTCTTTGTTTATATTCACATAGGCCGCCTTTGCATCAGGCGATGAATCGGTAAAATCAAAAGTAAGCTTTAACGAGCCGTTACCGTCAAGGGTTTTGCTTTTGTCAACAATGCCTGTGGCTTTTACGGTGTCTTTCGGATATGCGGTCACCTCAAGTGCCGTTGAAAAGCTTTCGTCAATATCAGTAAACAAAAGCTCCGTTTCTTTTCCGCCTGCATAAACCTTGTTTTCTTTTACTGTTACATCTCTTTTATTTATAAGGAGCTTTCTGCCCTCTTTGGTGTATCCGTACAGTTCAAACAAAGGTTCCTGTTCAACATCAAAATGTTTTGGGAAAGCCTCAGTTTTGTCAAGGGGACATATATTAATATAAGTCTTTGCCGTAAAGCCGTTATATGTGGCATTTATTTCTATATTTTTACCGCTCTTTTTTGCATGAAGTGTGCTTCCGTTAAAATATCCGTAATTACTGTCGATTGAAAACTCCGGAATTATTTCCCCGGTGTAAGGATTTCCGTATTTGTCAACAGCGTTGATAATTTCAAAATCTGTTGAAAGTCCTTCAAACACATCTTCGCCTTTTATTTCAAAGGATGCCGCATCACCCTTGGGAGCATTTGAATAAATGCCGAAGCCGTTTACAACCGGTCTTAAATAAGAGCTTGCCTTTGAATGAACAGCAGATTGCTCACCGCTTGAAAAATCTCTTACAATCATAGCCGTTGAGCCGCCGCCGTCAAGATTGATTGCATTATATACACCATATTCAACCAGAAAATCAGAAAGCTGTGAAAGGGTCATACCGGCAGAATAACTGTTTCTTCCGTCAACTGTTACGAGATAAAGCTTTTTGCCCGTTTTATCAACCCCCGCCGCAGTTCTCGGGTTATTGCCCGAAACGTTGTGTGTTATTTCCGCTTTTTCTCCCTCTTTTACAAGAAGAGTTCCGCCGCCCATAAGCATATCTGCTTTTTTATAGTCAAAAGATGCCGAAATTTCAAGTTTGAGAGTATCTCCCACCTTTAAGTTGTCGGGAACAAAGGAGTTGTACTCGGGCAGACATCTTAAAACATAACCACCTTCGGGGATTTCAATAATTTCACCCTGACTGTTAATCTGTTCAATAACTCCGTCAACAACCAGAACTTCCCATATATTATTCACCGCTCCGGGAGTAGTTTTGTAAAACTCTCCGGTATAAATGCAGATTGCATCAAGCGGGTCGTATTTATTTATGTGTCTTACATCCGCACTTTCGCCATTTTCCGCGGTAATCCTTGCGGTAATATTAAAGTAGTCCATAAACACACTGCCGTCAAAAATGCCTAAAGATGCCATTGTTTCTTCTCCCGATGTGGAAAGAAGCTCACCGTCTTTTACAAGAGGACCTGTTGAAGAACCGCCTCCGCCTGCTGATGCAAAAAAGTCGCCGTTTACAATTACAGAGGTGTTGTTCTTCTTCGCCATTTCAAGAGGAGACTCAACTGCCGAAATTCCTTTTTCCGGCAAAACAACACCGGCGGAAACATATTTGTTTGAAAGGTCCGCCTCAACAACATTTATATACTGAAATCCTTCTGTTGCAAAACGTCTTATGGCAGTTCTTGTAATGCCCGACGCAACAGGAGCAGTTGATTTTGTTTCATAAATTGTTTCCCCCAGCGCAGGAACGCTTAAAAGGATAAACAAAATTAAAGCCGAAATTGTTTTTTTCATAATTCACCTCAATTTAAAATTATACATCCAACAGACAAAAAAGTAAATAAATAATATTGTTAAATAAGTGAATATATGCTAAAATAAACTTAAAATGTACAGAAAGGTGTACCTCTATGAAAATCTTACTTGTTCTTATGGGTCTGGAAATAGGCGGAGCGGAAACGCACGTTCTGGAGCTTGCAATCGGTCTTAAGCAGGCAGGTCATGATGTGATTATCGCATCAAACGGCGGAATTTACGAAAAAGAGCTTGAAAAGCATAACATCCGTCACATTCATGCGCCCCTTCACAATAAAAATTTACTCAATATGATGCGCTCGTTTATGATTTTAAGACGAACCATTTTAAAAGAAAAGCCTGACGTTGTACACGGTCATGCGAGAATTCCGTCCTTTATTCTGGGTATGATACACAAAATTCACAAGTTCAATTTTGTTACCACCGCCCACTGGGTTTTCCATGCAAAGGGACTTATAAAATACCTTACCAACTGGGGCTACAGAACTGTTGCCGTTTCAGAAGACATCAGACAGTATCTTTATGACAACTACAAGGTTGCCGCCCAGAATGTTACCGTTACAATCAACGGAATCAACACGGACAAGTTCTCAAAGGACGCGGACACAGAAAGCCTTTATGAGGAGTTTGGTCTGTCAGAGGACAAACGTAAAATTGTTTACATAAGCCGGATGGACGAAAGCCGCAGCCTTGTGGCACACCACCTGCTTGACTGCGCCGAAGAGCTTTACAAAAAGGAAAAGCTTGAAATTGTAATTGCAGGCGACGGCGATGATTTTGAAAACGTGAAGAAAAAAGCAGATGCACTTAACGAAAAAATCGGTGAAAAATTCATTTTCCTTGCAGGAGCAAGAACGGACATTTACAAATTCGCCGCACTTGCTGACATTTTTGTTGGAGTTTCCAGGTCTGCCCTTGAGGCAATGAGTGCAAATGCACCTTGTATTATTGCCGGAAATGAGGGCTATATCGGAATTTTCAACGAAGACAAGGTTGAGGTAAGCATTGACACAAATTTCTGCTGCAGAGGATGTAAAATGTCAGGTGCCGATATCTTAAAAGAGGATTTAGTGTCCCTGCTGTCAATGAACAAAGAGGAGCTTTCTGCTCTCGGCAGCTACGGAAGAGAATTTGTTAAGGAAAATTACTCTGTCAGCCGAATGGTTTCGGATAATCTGAATGTTTACAAAGATGTTGTCAAAAACGGCAACAGATATTTTGATGCGGTTATTTCAGGCTATTACGGTCACCAGAACAACGGTGACGATGCTCTTCTTGCCGCAATAATTGATGAAATAAGAGCGGAGAAAAAGGATACACGTTTTATTGTTCTTTCCAAAAACCCGCTTGAAACAAAAAGAATTTACGGCGTTGATGCGGTAAACCGCTTTAATTTCTTCAAGGTAAGACAGGCAATCAAATATTCTTCACTGCTTATAAACGGCGGCGGAAGTCTTATTCAGGATGCAACCTCTTCGAAATCTCTCTGGTACTATCTTTACGTTATTAAGCTTGCTTTTAAATATAACATTAAAACTATGCTTTATGCCAACGGAATCGGACCCGTGATTAAAAAGAAGAACAAGAAAAAGGCGGCAGAAGTTTTAAACAGGGTTGATCTTATTACCTTAAGAGAAAATATGTCCCTTAACGTGCTTAAGGATATGGGTGTAAACACAGACAAGGTTAAAATCACCTCCGACCCCTCTGTTTCAATTATCCCCTCCGAAAAAGACCGTGTTTCAGAAATTTTCGACAAAGAGGGAATTCCGAAAAAAGCTTACTTTATTGTTTCTGTAAGAGAATGGAAAAAATTCAATATTGCGGGAGAGGTTTCCTCAATCTGCGATTACATCTGCGAAAAATACGGACTTATCCCCGTTTTTGTTCCTATGCAGATGCCTCAGGATATTGAAATTTGCGAAAGGTGTATTCTCGGTATGAGAAACAAAGCCTATATTATTAAAAACAGATACAGCTTTAACGACATTATTGCTCTTACCTCGGCAAGCAGTCTTGTTATCGGAATGAGACTTCACATTCTTATGTACGGAGCAAATATGTCCGTTCCGGTAATCGGTCTTGTATATGACCCGAAGGTTGAGGCGTATTTAAATTATCTTAACCAGAAATACAACGTTGACATAAGAGTTATGTCAAAGGACAAGGTTTGCCGAATGGTAGATGATATTTTTGCCAACTACGAAAAAGTAACGAGTGAGCTTGATGTCCGCATAAAAGAGCTTAAAGAGCTTTCCCTTGAAAACGGGAAGCTTGCGGCAGGGCTTATTAAAGAGGGAAAGAAAAAATGAGGATACTTGGAATTGATTACGGCGAAAGAAGAACGGGAATTGCGAAATCCGACTTGTTGGGAATAACAGCTCAGGGTCTTGGAACGGTTAAGCATAAAACCCCTCAGGAGGCTCTGGAGCAGATACTTGAAATAATAAAAAAAGAAGAGCCCGAAAAAATAGTTCTCGGACTTCCGAAAAATATGGACGGCACACTTGGCTTTCGCGGTGAAGCCACCCAAAAATTTGCGGATATGCTTAAAGAAAGAACAGATGTCCCCGTTATTTTCTGGGATGAAAGGCTTACAACTGTTTCTGCTATCCGTACACTGAATGAAAGAAATGTACGCGGCGAAAAAAGAAAAAACGTTATAGATACTGTGGCGGCAGCCTACATTCTCCAAAATTATCTGGATAGTTTAAATTAAAGGGGATTTATATGAAAAAGTTACTTTGCATAATTCTTACATTTATGATGCTGATGCCTGCGTTTTCCGTGGCTTATGCAGAAAACGAACAGCTTCTTACAGAGCCTTTTTTACAATTACCCGGTGAAACCTCTGTGAACGTTGTGTGGTTCACAGAATATGAAAGCATTTACAATAAGGTGTTTATTTACGGAAACGGAAGCGAAAATGAATCAACTGCATCATTTACGGCAAATACTACCAAAATGTCAAGAATGAGAAACCTTACTTCAACGGAAAAAAGGGATATTTACCGTCACGAAGCTACCGTTACGGGACTTCCAAAGTACTTTTCCGACAAAGACAAGGTTGAATATAAAGTAGTAAGCGACACTGCGGAAAGCAGAATTTACAAGCTTCAGGCAATGCCGCAGAAGGGCGTTGATATGAAAATTCTTCTCACCTCGGACAGCCAGCTTAAAGAAATGTCCCCTGCAAATATGCAGAAGGTTGTCGAAAAGTTCGGCGAGGGTGAAATTGATGCGGTTTTCTTTGCAGGAGACCTTGTTAATGTTCCCGATGCGGCAAACGAATGGTTTGACGATGCGGGAGGCGGTTCATTCTTCCCATCTATGCAGGGAACCGCAAACAAAGCTTACCCCAATGCCACTTACAAGGGCGGTGCAATAATTCAGTATGCACCTATGTATACCGCTATCGGGAATCACGAGGTTATGGGCAGATACTCTGAAAGCACAACGCCAAAATTTGAATTTGAAGACCCTGCACCAAGAAGCTACGCCGAGGCTCTTTTCAAGGAAAAATACGCTGATTACAAAGAGGGTGCACTCACAGCAACGGGCAAAGAACAGTTTATTCTTGATAATTCTTTCAATACTATTTCCTATGAAGAAATGTTTACTCTTCCCCCAAGTAAAGAGGGCGGCGAAAGATATTACGCCGAAACTGTAGGCGACATTCGTCTTATTACCCTTGAGGTTACAAGAATATGGAGAAACAACTCTGTGGGAAGAGCGTCAAAATATTCTGAAATTCCCGGAGAGCTTGGAGAAACCAACCCCAACAGAAAATGGGGGTCACACATTTATGAATCCATTGCCGAGGGAAGCGAGCAATACGAATGGCTGAAAAAAGAGCTTGCAAGTGACGAGTTTAAAAATGCAAAATATAAAATTGTAATGTTCCACCATCAGTTCCACTCCCTTGGCGGAAATGTTGTTCCCGCTTTCACAGACCCTGTTGAAGACACGGTAACCGTTAATGTTGACGGAGAAGAAAAGGAAATGATAATTTACAAATACCCCCTTGAAAAGGACCAGATGGTTGGTATTGAACCTCTTCTTGAGGGAGCGGGAGTTGACCTTATTTTCAACGGTCATTCCCACATATGGAACAGATTTGTAACAAAAAAAGGTGTAAACGTTCTTGAAACCTCAAATGTAGGAAACACCTATCAGATTTTCTATGATGAAAAAGAAAGAACAAGCTCTGTGCCAAGTGCATTTAACGAAAGTAACGCATATCACTCTATTGCAAATGAGTGGGATAAATCGGACTACGTTCTTCAGGGAGATCCCTACGGACTTACCCCGCAGATGCCCGCGATTGCCCCCCTTAACGGAAAACCCTATATTGAAAGCAATACCGTAACTGCATTTTCAGTTTTTGACACAGGGACAGGAATAATTGACAGCTACTATTATGACACAGACAATCCAGGCTCCGACATTGTTCATTTCGACTCATTCTCAATATTCAATCAGAACAAAGCACAGTTTGAAGATGTTAAGAAGACCGACTGGTTTTACGATTCTGTAAGCTATGTAACAAAGAACAACATTTTCAAGGGTGTAAGCGAAACACAGTTTGCTCCCGATGAGCAGTTGACAAGAGCAATGGTTGTAACCCTTTTAAGCAGGATTGACGGCAGTACGGAGGGCATTCTTCCAGCATTTGACGATGTTAAAGAAACCGACTGGTTTGCACGTCCCGTAGGATGGGCACAGAAAAACGGCATTGTGAACGGAGTAACCGACACAAGCTTTGCACCCGACAGACCAATAACAAGAGAAGACTTAACGGTAATTTTACACCGCTATGCAAAGCTTAAAGAATATCCGCTTACATCAAGTGAAAGTTTAGACAGCTTTTCGGACAAAAACAAAATAAGCGACTATGCAACAGAGCCTGTGAAATGGGCAGTTTCAAGCGGCATTATGGGCGGAAAGGGCAACGGAATTATTGACCCCGCCGCATTTGTGACAAGAGCGGAAGCGGCAACAATACTGATGAGATTTTGTAATAAATACCAATAACAAAAAGGACGGCATACACCGTCCTTTTAATTACCTATTATTTTTTTACAACTTCCATTGTAACAAAGAGTGTTGAAGAATTCACAAAAGGAGAATTCTTTTTTTCTGCTTTATGCTTATTTTCCTCAGCCTTTTCTCTGTAGTTTTTCAGCACATAGTTCATTTTTCCTATTATCTGCCGTCTGGAAAATCCGATATTTTTAAGTCCGTCTTCAAGTCTGTCTTTGTCCGCACCGTTGTTCACATATTCATTTATCAGTGCTGATACTTTTTTATTCAACTCCTGTTTTTCCTGCTGAAGTTCAATTAACGTTCTTCCTTTTTTGCACTCTTCCCAGGCATATCCATAATCAATGTCCGAAATACGTGTTCTGTTGCTGAAGTCAAATATCTGCTGAGAAGTCCAGCCCATTTCCTTCATTTCTTCACGAATATACAATGGAATTTCTTCCAGAAGTTTATTTGCCGTCTCCTGATCTTTAAGATATTTTTCATACTCTTCTTCTGTAACGCCACAGACTTTTCGCACTATTCTCCAATTCTTGCACTCAAGATATATCCCTGCTATTTCCTCAAGAATATTATGGTTTGAAAGTGCGGCTATTATATGCATCTGTTCCAGGTCATAATCTGTAAGACCTATTCTGTAGTATTTTTCATAATCATTTTTTTCGTTCCCCAAAGAAAGCACTCCAAATGACGACATAAGAATTGCAACAAGAAGCATTAACGAAACAGTTTTTTTCATTTTTACACTCCATATAACAAGGTATTTATTTAACCTTTTTTGCAAGAAATTTTCCTATAAATGGAATCAAAGACAAATTATGCCTTTTCAGCTTTTTCTGCCAGTGCTTTTTGGCATGACCTGTTGAACGTCCGATTTCTGCCTTTATGTATTCCTTATCTTTTATAAAAGGTACAATTACATTCGTGTAATAATTAACCACAAGAACCGACAACAGTACAACAGTAATAATTATAAGCATGTAAGCGTAGATAAGATTTCCCGGTCTGAACATTTTACTCTCCTCAAATTATTATGTATACATTGTATCATAAACAGTCGGTTTTTGCAATAGATAACCATATTTTGTAAATTATCTTATTTCGTGTCCGCCGTCGCCAAGGTCGGAAATATAAAAGGATGGTGCATAGCCGATTTCCTTTTCATAATTTTCGCCGACGGTTTTTATGAATTCGTCAATATTCTCCTCTTTAACAATATTAACCGTACATCCGCCAAAGCCTGCACCTGTCATTCTTGATGCGATACAGCCGTCAACCCTTCTTGCATTTAAAACAAGGCTGTCAAGCTCCTTACCCGTTACCTCGTAGATATCCTTAAGTGAGTCGCCCGACTGATTTATGAGATTCGCAAATTCAAGGACGTCATTGTTTTCAAGTGCCTTGATTGAGCGAAGAACTCTGTCGCATTCATAAATAACGTGAGTTGCTCTTTTTAAAACAACCTCGTCTTTAATTACACCTTTGTTTGCTTCGAATTCTTCGGGCGTTATTGTTCCCAGATACTTATGCCCCGGCAGAACTGTGTTTAATAGTCCAAGAGCTTTTTCACATTCGCCGCGTCTTTCATTATATTTTGAATCTGCCAGGCTTCTTTTCTTGTTTGTGTTGGCAATTACAATTTTGTATCCCGTTATATCAAGGGGCAGAACCTTGTAGCTTAAATCCTTGCAGTCAAGGAAAATGCAGTGGTCCTTTTTACCCATTGCTGATGCAAACTGATCCATTATTCCGCAGTTTACCCCGCAATAATTGTTTTCGGCAGCCTGACCCACCTTTGCCATTTCAATCATATCAACCGGCTCTGTTATGCCTTTGTTTTCGTTTGCAAAGGTAGCAAGAGCAAGGGCTGTTACAACCTCTATTGCCGCTGAAGATGAAAGTCCTCCGCCGTGGGGGATTGTATCTTCAAAAAGCATATCGCAACCGCAAACCTCATAGCCTGCTTTTTCAAGCTCCAGAGCTACGCCCACCTGATAGTTACCCCAGAAAATATCCTTGTATTTTTCCGGAGTATCAATATTTGCTTCAACCACATCATCAAGGTCTGTGGCTTTCATTCTTAAAATTCTGTCGTCTCTTTTTCTTGCAACGATTGTTGCACCCATTGTAAGAGCCGCAGGGAAAACGTAGCCGCCGTTATAGTCGATATGTTCACCTATTAAATTAACTCTTCCCGGGGAAGTGAAAAATCTTAAATCCTTTTCATCACCGCCAAAAAGTCTTATAAATTCTTTTGCAAGTTCTTTTTTATTCAAGCATATCTCCGCCTCTCTGTCACATCAGCACCATTATACAGTTTTTTTCTTTTAAAATCAAGACAAAAAGAATATTTAATTTCCTTTACGGCAAAAATATTCCAAAAGGAGGCTTTTAAATGAAAATCAAGAACATTTCAGCTATGGAAATTTTGGATTCAAGAGGAAACCCGACTGTTATGGCAAAGGTTTGCCTTGAAGATAACAGTGTTGGTTCTGCCTGCGTTCCCTCGGGAGCATCAACAGGTCAGTTTGAAGCGGTTGAGCTTCGTGACGGCGGGGACAGATATATGGGCAAAGGTGTTGAGAAGGCGGTTTCAAACGTAAATAACACCATAAGAGAAGCACTTATCGGTACTGAAGCCTGCTGTCAGAGAACAATTGACAACACTCTTATTAAGCTTGACAACACCGAAAACAAAGCAAACTTTGGTGCAAATGCAACTCTTGCCGTTTCCCTTGCCTGTGCAAGAGCGGCGGCATACAGTCTTAAAATTCCTCTTTACAGATATCTTGGCGGAATCAACGCTCATCTTCTTCCTACACCTATGCTCAACATTATAAACGGCGGTGCTCATGCACAGAATAATATTGACATTCAGGAATTTATGATTTTCCCAAACGGCTTTGAAACTTTCAGGGAGAAAATTGAATCATCAGTCAATGTTTATCACACGCTTAAAAAGCTTATAAAAGGCTCTGCGGGTGTTGGTGACGAGGGCGGCTTTGCGCCTTCGCTTTCAAAGGACGAAGAAGCGCTTGACTTGATTTGCGAAGCTATTGAAAAAGCAGGCTACAAGCTCAAAGAACAGTTTTCTCTTTGCGTTGACGTTGCATCTACCGACTGGCACGACGGCGAAAAATACACTCTCCCGAAATCGAAAAAAGTGTTTTCTGCCGACGAGCTTTTAAGCTACTACACAAAGCTTTGCAAGGACTACCCGATTATTTCCATCGAGGACCCCTTTGCAGAAGAAGATTGGAAAGCCTTTGAGAAAATCACAACGCAAATGAAAGGAAAAGTGCAGATTGTAGGCGACGATTTATTTGTTACCAACTCAAAAAGGCTTAAAAAGGGCATTGAGCTTAACGCTGCAAGCGCAATTTTAATCAAGCCAAACCAGATAGGCACACTTTCCGAAACGTTAGATGCCATCAACCTTGCAAAATGCGCAGGGTACAATACAATTATTTCGCACCGAAGCGGAGAAACCGCCGACACCTTTATTTCAGACCTTGCGGTTGCGGCAAATGCAGGACAGATAAAAACAGGCGCGCCCGCCCGCTCCGAAAGAACGGAAAAATATAACCGCCTGCTTGAAATTGAGAAAGAACTGTAAAAAACAAAAATGGGCTGTAGCAAAACGATTTTTTAAACCGAGGTGACTACAGCCTCATTTCATACATTCTTGTATTTCATTCGTTGTGAAACGAATTTCATTTGCCGAAGGCAAATTTCATCAAATAATTTGTTTGCAAATTATTTGATTATGTCGCAGCCCATATAAGGTTTAAGTACATCGGGAACTACAACGCTGCCGTCTGCCTGCTGATAGTTTTCAAGGATTGCCGCAACTGTTCTTCCGATTGCAACACCCGAACCATTCAGTGTGTGAACGAACTGCGCCTTGTCTTTAGGTGAATTTTTGAATTTGATATTTGCACGTCTTGCCTGGAAGTCTTCGAAGTTTGAGCATGAAGAAATTTCAACATATCTTCCGTAGCTTGGCATCCATACTTCAATATCATATTTCATTGCAGCGGTAAAACCAAGGTCACCTGTGCAGATTTTAACAACTCTGTATGGAAGCTTAA
>CAZMHL010000034.1:0-14634 GCA_964566065.1 uncultured Eubacteriales bacterium | reverse complement strand
GCATTTGCTGTTGCAGGCTCTTCAAAGAGCATATAGTTTATATATCTTTCTGCGATTTCTTTTTTGGTTGAGGATGCGGGAACACACATTGCATCAACAAAAACGTTTGTGCCTTCTTTGGGGTATGAAAAACTTAAATTTTCATTGCTTTCATACATTGAAAGAAAGTCACCTGCATAGTAAGGAGCAATGGTTGCGGAGCCGTTTTTCATTTTATTGAAAATTTCGTCCATTACATAGCTCTGAATCAGCGGTTTCTGCTGAAGAAGCATATCGCAGGCAACATCCCACTCTGATTTATTTGTTGTATTTACGTCAATGCCCTTGAAGTACATTGCCGTTCCGAAAGCATCTCTTGGGTTGTTGAACTGAAGAATATCTCCTGAGTATTTTTCATTCCACAGGTATGACCAGCTGTCAACAGTGTCTTCTACTCTGCCGCTGTTGTAAATAAGTCCTATCATTCCGTAGGTGTAGGGGACAGAGTATTCGTTCTCTGGGTCATAATAAAGGTTTTTGTAGTTTTCATCAATGTACCTGAAGTTGGGAATGTTATCAAAATTGAGCTTTGAAAGCATATTCTCCTTTATCATTCGCTCAATCATATAGTCGGAGGGGATTATAACGTCATAATCGGCCGCGCCGCTTTTGAGCTTGTTATACATTGATTCGTTGTCCGAGTAGGTAGTGTAGTTAACCTTTACATCAGTGCCGAAGGTTTCTTTGTAGTATTCTTCAAAGCCTGCATTTACATCAAAGGAGTCTTCCGAACCGTCGGAAATGTATTCTCCCCAGTTGTAAACATTAAGCACTACAGTTTTATCTTTTTCTCCGCAGGAGGTGAAAATCGAAAGAACAAGGATAAGAGAAAACAAAAGAGCAAAAATTCTTTTCATTTATTTTTCCTCCTTTTTCTTTCCGGTGATGTTTGAAAGTATAAGAAGAATTAAAACTGCAAAAATCATAAGGGTTGAAAGTGCATAAATGTCGGGTTTTACTTCTTTTTTTGTCATTGAATAAATAAGAAGCGGAAGAGTCTGGAAGCTGTTTCCCGTAGTGAAGTAGCTTATAACGAAGTCGTCAAGGGAAAGTGTGAATGCCATAATAAAGCCTGAAACAATTCCCGGCATAATGTTCGGCATTTCAACCTTGAAAAAGGACTTTAAGGGAGTGCATCCCAAATCAAGAGCCGCCTCGGGGAGTGCTTTGTTCATCTGCTTGATTTTCGGAAGAACCGAAAGTATAACATAAGGCAAACAAAAGGTTATGTGTGCAATCAAAAGTGTGAAAAAGTTGAGTTTTTCCGCAAAACCCAAAAAGTTTGCCGCAAAAACGAACAGAAGCATCATTGATATACCCGTAACAATGTCGGGATTCATCATAGGAATATTGGTAACAGAGTTTACCGCACCCTTTAAAAATCTGTTTCTCATTTTGTTTATTCCAACTGCCGCGGCAGTGCCTATAACCGTTGAGATTGTTGCTGCGGAAAAGGCGAGGATAAGGGTGTTTTTAAGGGCGTTGAAAGTGTCGGCACTTTTAAAGAGCTCCTTGTACCAGTAAAGGGAAAAGCCCGTAAATCCGCCTGTGTTTGCCGTGTTATTAAAAGAAAAAACAACAAGCACAATTATAGGAATATACAAAATTGTAAATATGAGAGCGGTGTAAAGCTTTGAAAGTGTTTTCAAAGTATTTCACCTCCGTCTTCCGAAAATTTGTTCATTACGGCAAGAGAAATAATAACAAGCACCATCATTACAAGAGAAATTGAAGCGCCTACGTTGTAGGTAAGCTCGTTCTGGAACTGTCTTTCAATTGTGTCGCCGATGAGTTCAAAGGTACCTCCGCCAAGCTTCTGCGAAATGTAAAATGTTGAAATTGACGGAACAAAAACCATGGTTACTCCCGAAATTATTCCTGATTTGGAAAGGGGGAGAATAACTCTTGTCATTGTGAAAAAGTTGTTTGCACCAAGGTCGTTTGAAGCTTCAATAAGATTTCTGTCAAGCTTTGAAATAACCGTAAAAATGGGCAGAACCATATATGGAAGAAAATCGTAAGCCATACCGAAAATAACTGCGCCTTTGGTGCCTATCATATGGATTTTCCCTAAATTAAGGGATTCAAGCAGAGTGTTGATAAATCCGCCATCATCCATAATAGCCATCATTGAGTAGGTTCTTATAAGAAGATTTGTCCACATTGGGAGCATTAAAAGCATAACAAGAATTTTCTGCTTCTTTTCGGAAGAAAATGCCATTATATACGCAAGCGGATAACCCACCAGAAGGCAGGCAAAGGTTGCGATAACCGAAAGGCAGACAGAAAGAATAAATGTGGTTTTATGCTCCGAAAGGGCAAAAATATTGTCAAACGTAAATGCACCGTCGGGAGTGGTGAAGGTATAGTACACCACAAACAAAAGCGGCAGAACTATAAACATTACCGACCAGAAAATGTGAGGAGCGGCGGCGATTGATTTTAAGAAATTTTTTCTCTTCATCTTATTCACCTGCCGTATCCGTGTTTGAAAGCTCGTCGATTTCATCACTGAAGGAGGAATAATCGCCGTATCTGCCCGAATATTCGGATTTTTTCATAATGTGAATTGCATCCGGCTCAATGAAAAGACCGACCTTTTCGTCAACGTCAACAAAATCGGTTGTCTGAATCATCCATTTGAATCCGCCGATGTCAATGATAATTTCATAATGAACACCTTTAAAGGTTACAGAGGTAACAACACCTTTGAGCATGCCCTCTTCTTCCTTTACAACGTCAACGCCTTCAGGTCTTACAACAACGTCAACCTCTTCGTTTTTCTCAAAACCTTTGTCAAGGCAGTCAAAGGTGTGACCTGAAAATGTTACTTTGAAATCTTCGTTCATAACACCGTCAACAATGTTACTTTCGCCGATAAAGTCTGCAACAAATGCGTTTTCGGGTTCATTGTAAATGTCAATGGGAGAGCCAATCTGCTGAATTTTGCCGTCAGCCATAACAACCACAACGTCAGACATCGAAAGAGCTTCCTCCTGGTCGTGGGTTACGTAAATAAAGGTAATACCCGTCTGTTTCTGCATTTTTTTGAGTTCGTTCTGCATATCCTTGCGGAGCTTTAAGTCAAGGGCTCCAAGGGGTTCGTCAAGAAGAAGAACTCTGGGTCTGCTTATAAGCGCTCTTGCAATTGCAACTCTCTGCTGCTGACCGCCCGAAAGGAGAGTGACATTCTTTTTCTCAAAGCCTTTAAGGGCAACAAGTTCAAGCATTTCCTTTACTCTTTTTGAAATTTCCTTTTCGGGAAGCTTTTTGAGTCTTAATGAAAATGCAATGTTTTCGTATACATTAAGATGGGGAAACAATGCATATTTCTGGAAAACAGTATTAACATTACGCTTGTACGGCGGAAGGTCGTTTATTTTTTCTCCGTCAAATAAAACCTCGCCTTCGTCGGGAGTTGCAAAACCGCCAATCATACGAAGAGTTGTTGTTTTCCCGCAGCCCGAAGGTCCAAGCAAGGTAACAAACTCCTTGTCGGTAATGTCAAGATTAATGTTGTCAAGAACCTTTTCCCCGTCAAAGGTTTTTGAAAGATTTTTAAGCTGAATGATTTTCTTCATTTTATGTTCCCTACCTAACAAAAAAAGTGGTGTGCAGGGCACACCACTTGTGTAAAATCAATATAAATAGTCTGAAAATGACCGTTGTCAGAGTCTGACAGCAAAGATTGCTTACGCGTACTCTTATTGACCGTTTCACAAGTTTGCGTGCAAATGCACAGAGGTTATAAAGTAACCAACTTATAAAATTTGAGCTTTTAACTCAATCAATAATGTGATTTAAAATCACGGTTTCGGCGTCCGACCCGGCTGTCCGTCCGGCCTCTTACTTGAAAAATCAAGCGGTCGTACTATCTTGCTTTGGAAAGACTCTACGGCATTTCCAAATTCGATTATGAAAAAATTCTAGCACAATTATCGTATTTTGTCAATAATACTGTCTTGAAAATATGTATGCAAAGTGGTAGAATAAATTTATAAGGAGGGATGGAACAAATGCTGGCAAAGGTACCACCAGGGTTATTTGTGGTTTTATTTCTTGTTTTGGTTTTAGGAAGCACTGCACTGATAATTTCGGGAATATGCCTTGCGGTAGTGAAAGCAAAGGCGGACAATTCCGTTTATCACAAAAAAAGCGTAATCCGGTCTTTGGTTTTAATGGGTATTGTTGCCTTGTCCTGGGTGTTCAATATGGGTTGGTTCAGATTTTTTTTGACTATAGTGTCAGCTCCGTTAATTCACGGAATTGTGTTCTTCCTTGTGAATATGTTTGTTGCGGGATATATGGATAAATCCCGTGGCGTAGAGAAATTGAATTCTCTTTTTATGATTACATATATTCTGTTTTATTTGTTGTTTCCCGACGGTTCGGATACAGGTGAAATGTACTTCTTTTTCGGACTGATTCACAGTGATGCACTTTCCTCAATAGCAAACACTCTTTCAGCCTGGATTTTTACGGCGCATATTATCCTGATTGTCCTGCAACTGATTGCGATTGCAAAAATTAAAGCCTGCACAAAAGCAGAACAAAAGGAAAGTTCGCCGGAAGATGAGTTTTAGTTTTTTATATGAAACTGTTCATAAAGTTCAAAAGAAGGTGAAATTATTAATATTTTAAATACGCCCATTACATCTTTAAAGGGAATAGGCACAAAGAGGGCAAAGGATTTTGAAAAAATGGAAATCAAATCCGTTTACGATTTGCTTTATTATTTTCCTGTAAGATATCAGGACAGGCAGATTTTTTCAGACATTGAAAACCTTTCAAACGGCGACGAGGTGTGCATAAAATGCTTCATAAAATCACCTGTTAAAATGGCAAGAGTGCGGAAAATGACAATTGCAAATGCCATTGCCGAGGATGAAACGGGAAGCATCAGAGTTGTGTGGTACAACAACCGTTTTATAGACAAGCAGATAAAAACCGAAACTCCTTATATCTTTTACGGCAAGGTAACAAAAGGTAAAAGCGGACTCCAGCTTACCAATCCCGTTGTGGAAAAGGGAGAGAACGAGGGCGAAAGCACAGGTAAAATAATTCCAGTGTACAGGCGTGTTGCCTCCGTTCCCCAGAAGGTTATCCGCTCGGCGGTTTCCTCTGCTCTTGAATACTCAAAAGAACTTCTGTTCAGCGCAGTTCCGAAACAGGTTGAGGAAAGGTATGACATTATGCCTGTTTTTGATGCTTTGAGCGAAATCCATTATCCGACAAATGAAAGCAGTCTTGCAAAAGCAAGAGAAAGATTTTTGTTTGAGGATTTCTTTCTTTTGCAGACTGCGATGCACAAATTAAGAGGAATGGAAAAAGAAGAGGGACTTATATTCAAAAACACAAATGTCAGCGGATTTATTTCAAATCTTCCCTTTGCTCTTACAGATGCACAGCAAAAGGTTATAAGTGAAATAAGAGGTGACCTTATAAAAGGTAAATGTATAAAGAGACTTGTTCAGGGCGACGTTGGTTCGGGTAAAACCGTTGTGGGAATGTCCGCCTGCTTTATCGCAGTTGAAAACGGCTATCAGGCGGCGGTTATGGCACCTACTGAAATCCTTGCAAAACAGCATTTTGAAAGCTTCAAAAAGCTTATGCCTGGTATGAACATAGGACTTCTTACATCTTCTGTCAAGAAAAAAGAAAAGGAACTGACACTTAACGCTCTTGAAAATGGCGGAATTGATATTATAATAGGAACTCACGCCCTTATTCAGGACAATGTTAAATTTAAAAATCTGGGAATTATTATTGCCGACGAGCAGCACAGATTTGGCGTTGTCCAGAGACAGAAACTGATAGAAAAGGGAAATAATCCTCACGTTATTGTTATGACCGCAACACCTATCCCAAGAACTCTTTCACTTATTATGTACGGCGACCTTAACGTTTCGGTTATAGATTCAATGCCTCCGGGCAGACAGGAAATTAAAACTTATCTTCTTTCGGAAAGCTACAGACAGAGGGCTTACGGTTTTATTGAAAATATAATAAAAGAGGGCGGTCAGGCGTATGTGGTTTGCCCGCTTGTGGACGAATCGGAGGTTCTTGACCTGAAAAATGCCACTGCTTTTGCGGAAAAGCTTAAAGAGGATATGCAGGGCGTAAAGGTCGGACTTGTTCACGGCAAAATGAAAGAGGAAGAAAAAAGCCTTGTTATGCAGTCCTTTAAAAACGGAGAAACGGATATTCTCGTTTCAACTACCGTTATAGAAGTAGGGGTTGACGTTCCCAATGCAACGGTTATGGTTATTGAAAACGCCGAGCGGTTCGGACTTTCACAGCTTCATCAGCTCAGAGGACGTGTAGGCAGAGGTGACAAGCAGTCCTACTGTATGGCTTTTGCAAAAACCGCAAATGCTAAAACAATTGAAAGACTTAAAATTTTTGAAAGCTCGACCGACGGTTTTTACATAAGCGAAGAGGACCTTAAATTAAGAGGTCCCGGTGACTTTTTCGGCACAAGGCAAAGCGGTGTGCCGATGCTTGAAAGTATGTCAGGTTCTCTTGATACAGAGGTTCTTTACAAGGCAAGAAATGCGGTAGAGGATTTAAAAGACAGAAAGCTTAGAGCAGATGTTAACGAAAAAAAGATAATAAGTTTTATGATAAACAGGAAATTCCTGGACGATCATCTGAAAAATATATTAAATTAATGTCACAAATTTGTCGAAAAGGGTTGACAAATCCCTGAAATATTATAAAATAGTATATGTATAGAAATATCAAAATCCCGGGGGTTTTATGCGAATTATTTCAGGAAAAGCAAAAGGACATAAAATTGCAGTACCCGCAGGACTTGATGTGAGACCCACTCTTGACAGAGTCAAAGAGGCGGTTTTTTCAATTTTGTATCCTCATTTAAGAGGGGCAAAAGTGCTTGATTTATTTGCGGGTGCAGGAAGTCTCGGAATGGAGGCTTTAAGCCGCGGAGCGGCTGTCTGTCACTTTGTGGACAACAACAGAAAATCCTTTGATTGTGTGCAGAAAAATTTAAAGGATATGAAGCTTGAAGATGATGCGGTTTGTCACTTTATGTCTTATGAAAAATTTCTTGCACAGACAAATGAAAAGTTTACTTTAGTGTTTCTTGACCCGCCTTACAGTATGGGCTTTGAGGACAAGGTGTTTGAAAAAATAGCTTCTGTTCTTGAGGACGATGCCTGCATAATGCTTGAAACAGAGTATGAGGCTAAAGACTATGGGGGATTTGAAGCAATAAGAAGAGCAAAGTACGGAAGAGTTTATATAACTATCTATAAGAAGGTTGCATAATTTATGAGAATAGCGGTTTATCCCGGAAGCTTTGACCCCATTACAAACGGTCATATAGATATTATTAAAAGAACGGCAAATATTTTTGATAAGGTTATTGTTGCTGTTTCAATAAACAGCGCTAAGACACCTCTGTTTACAATCGAAGAAAGAATTGAAATTGTAAAACAGGTTATTGATTTGCCAAACGTTGAGGTAACAACATTTACCGGCCTTCTTGCAGATTTTGCCAAAGAGCAGGGCGCAAATGTTATAATCAAAGGCTTAAGAGCGGTTTCTGATTTTGAATATGAATTTCAGATGGCACTTATGAATAAAAAGCTTTCACCGGAAATCGAAACAATGTTTATGATGACCAGCGGAAGATACTCTTATTTAAGCTCCAGCATCGTTAAAGAAGTAGGACGTCTTGGAGGAGCCTTAACGGGACTTGTCCCTGATACTATTATTGATGTAATTAAAAAAAAGTTAAACACATAAAAGGAGGAAATATGTAATGGATATTCTGGATTTGGTTGATGTATTGGAAGATACCATAGAAAATTCATGGAAAATCCCATTTACAAGCAAAAGCTTTGTTGACAGGGACGAATTGCTTGAATCTATTCAGGACATAAGATTAAAATTCCCTGAAGAACTCAAACAGGCTAAATGGATAACAGAGGAAAGACAGAAAATTCTTAATGAGGCACAGAAAGAAGCTGACAATATAATCAAAAATGCTGCTGAAAAGGTAAACACAATGGTAAACGAACACGAAATTACCAGACTTGCAAACGAAGAAGCAATGAAGATTATGGAACAGACTCAGACAGAAGCAAGAAACCTGAGAATGGCTACCAAGGAATATGTTTCAAAAACACTTAACGATTTAGAAGCTACTCTTAATGACACTCTTTCAAAGGTAAGAGAAGACAAAAGAACACTTTAAAAAACGGGGTTGAACCCCGTTTTTTTAGTTAATAGTTAATAGATAAGAGATAAGAGTAGGAACAAACTCTGCGAAAAAGCAGAGTTTGTTTTTGCGAATAATCAAGAGTAAAAATTACGCGATTTAAAAAGATTTATTTAATACTGATAATAATTTAAAAAGTGTTGACATTGGATTTTGAGCGGTGTATAATCAACAAAATCTTTTGAGGGGAGAAATGAAAAATGGAATTGTGAAGTTTGATTTATCAAAAAATGCAGGTAATTTTAAACCAATGAACGCCGTAAATAACGGTCCTGTTCACAAAAGACATGCAACTGACCAGAACAGGAGCAATCTTGCAGATTACAAAGCGGCAAGAATTCCTTATGCAAGAAACCGCGATGCGTCATTCTGCGCAAGCTGCGGAGGAGAACATTCGGTAGATATAACTGCAATTTTCCCTGATTTTGATGCAGACCCATACCTTGAAAGCTCTTACGATTTTGCCTGTACCGATGAGTACATTCTTGTAACTTTAGATGCAGGAACCGAAACCTTTTACCGTCTCGGACAAAAAATTGAACATTACATAAAGAAATTCGGAACAATTCCGCCGAAGGATTTCAATAAATGGGCGGTTATTTGTGAACACGTTATCCGTCATTACAACGAAGGCTGGGCAAACGGCTTTTAGCTTGGTATAAAATACTGGAAAATCTGGACTTATTCCATTGAAACAATGATAGGTATGAAGGGCGCGGCTTTTGTTATGGCGTGTATGAGTGAGGCACAGAAATCACCTGTTGTTACATACTACACCGAAGAAGACGATACCGCAAAAGACAAAGAAGTATCTGTTGACTTTGGAAAAGAGGGCGAATATGAAATTTATCTTCTTGATAAAGACCGCAATGCAGAGCTTGTAGATACAACCAAAAATCTCACCTTTACAATGAAACCTTGCTCTTGTATTTTGATAAAAGAACTCTGAAATTAAAATCCGCAGAAATGCGGATTTTTTTGTGTTGAAAATATATTGCTTTTATGGTAAAATAAAATTTAAGGTGATTTGATTTGAGAATACTTGGAATTGACCCCGGTTATGCCATTATCGGTTATGGGGTTATAGATTATGAGGGCGGAAAGTTCAAGGTTGTGGATTATGGGAAAGTAACCACTCCTGCCGGGCTTCCTCTTTCGAAAAGATTAAAAAGCATATACGACGGAATGACGAGCATTTTTGAAGCCTACAAGCCGGAGGTTATGGCGGTTGAAGAGTTGTTTTTCAACACCAACGTAAAAACGGCGATTGCGGTAGGTCATGCAAGGGGAGTAATTCTTCTTTCTGCTGAAAATGCGGGAGTTCCCCTTTACGAATACACACCGCTTCAGATAAAGCAAGCGGTCGCAGGCTACGGAAGAGCGGACAAAAATCAGGTTCAGCAGATGGTAAAAATGTTTCTTAAATTAAAAGAAGTTCCAAAACCCGATGATACGGCAGACGCACTGGCGGTTGCAATCTGTCACGCAAACTCGGCGGCACTCACATCAAGACTGGGACTTTAAGCATAACAAAACCTGTTCGGGAGGATTTAAAATGTACGCATACATAAAAGGAACACTTGCCTACACATCTTTAAACTTTGCGGTAATAGATGTAAACGGAGTAGGCTATAAAATCAATATTTCTGAATATACTTTATCAAAGCTTCCCGGCAGCGGGGCAGAGGTAATGCTTTATACTTATTTAAACGTTAAAGAAGATGCTTTAGAGCTTTTCGGGTTTTTAACAAGGGAAGAGCTGACTACCTACGAGCTTCTTATTTCCGTTTCGGGCGTAGGTCCAAAGGTTGGTCTTGCAATTCTTTCAACACTTTCTCCCGGGAAGTTTTCTTTTGCGGTAGTGTCGGGAAATGCCAAGGAAATAACAAAAACTCCCGGCGTAGGTCCAAAGCTTGCCCAGAGAATAATACTTGAGCTTAAAGATAAAATCAAAACAGAGTCGGCAATTGGTGATATGCCCGGATTGGTCGAAGATGTTGCAGACAATTCCACACTTTCCGAGGCAGCAGAAGCACTTACGGTTCTTGGTTACACACCAATGGAGGCTAAGAGTGCTGTTGCGGGACTTTCGGGAACTGTTGAGGAAATAATATCACAGGCACTCAAAAATATGAGAAGAAAGTGAGATAAAAATGGAAGACAGAATCATTACTTCTACTTTTACAACTGAAGATGAAGAAACCGAGGTTTCCTTAAGACCTCGAACCCTTGATGATTATGTAGGACAGGAAAAGGCAAAGGAAAACCTTAAAATCTTTATAGAGGCGGCAAAAATGCGCGGTGAGTCACTGGATCACATTCTTTTGTACGGTCCTCCGGGACTTGGTAAAACCACCCTTGCGTCAATCATTTCAAACGAGATGGGTGTTAACATAAGAATAACCTCGGGTCCTGCAATTGAAAAACCCGGTGACCTTGCGGCAATCATTTCAAACCTTGACACAAACGACATTCTTTTTATCGACGAAATTCACCGCCTTAACAGAAGCGTTGAGGAAATTCTTTATCCGGCAATGGAGGATTTTGTAATTGACATTGTTTACGGAAAAGGAGTTTCGGCAAAAACCGTCCGTGTTGCTCTGCCAAAGTTCACTTTAATAGGCGCAACCACAAGAGCAGGTATGCTCTCTGCTCCTCTTCGTGACAGATTCGGTTTTATTTCAAGACTTGAAATGTACACCAAAGAAGAGCTTATGAGCATAGTTGAACGTTCCGCAAAAATCCTCGGTATTGTAATGGAAAAGGGCGGAGCGGAGGAAATCGCCTTAAGGTCAAGAGGAACACCGAGAATTGCAAACAGACTTTTAAAAAGGGTAAGAGATTTTGCCCAGATAAAGGCACAGGGAATAATAACCAAAGATGTTGCGGATGACGCCCTTAATATGATGGAGGTTGACAAGCTGGGACTTGATAATCTTGACAGAAGAATTTTAACTGTTATAATCAAGCATTTCAGAGGCGGCCCCGTAGGACTTGAAACAATTGCGGCATCAATCGGCGAAGAAGGGCATACCATAGAAGATGTATGTGAGCCTTATCTTCTGCAGATTGGCTTTATCAACAGAACCGCCAGAGGTAGAATGGCAACCAAAGCGGCATACGATTATCTTGGTGTACCTTTCAGTGAGGAAAATTAAGAAAATTAAAGGAAATCAAAGAAATTTAAAGATAACAACAGTTTTTAAGAGAATTTTAACCATATTTGAACAAATTGCAAAAATTACGGCGGTTGTAATTTTGGTCAAAGATGGTAAAATATATAACAACATTAGCACTCGAAACAAAAGAGTGCTAACACACAAATTTAATCAGGAGGTGTCCTAATGAATATTAAACCATTAGCAGACAGAGTAGTTATAAAATTTGTAGAAGCTGAAGAAAAAACCGCAGGAGGAATTATTCTCACAGGTTCAGCAAAGGAACAGCCGCAGGTTGCAGAAGTAATTGCAGTTGGCCCCGGCGGAGTTGTTGACGGCAAAGAAATCAAAATGGAACTTAAGGTTGGCGACAAGGTGCTTATAAGCAAATATGCAGGCACAGAAGTTAAGGTTGACGGAGTGGAGTATACAATCTTAAAGCAGAATGATATTCTGGCAATCGTAGAATAAATTTTACTGAAAGGAAGTAGATAGTTATGGCAAAAGATATTCAGTTTGGCGAAGAAGCAAGAAAAAGCCTTGAGAGAGGCGTAAATAAACTTGCCGATACAGTTAAAGTAACACTAGGACCTAAAGGAAGAAACGTAGTTCTTGATAAAAAATTCGGAACTCCTTTAATCACAAATGACGGTGTTACAATCGCAAAGGAAATTGAACTTGAAGACCCATTTGAAAATATGGGCGCACAGCTTGTAAAAGAAGTTTCAACAAAAACAAATGATGTTGCAGGCGACGGTACAACAACCGCAACGCTTCTTGCACAGGCAATCGTAAGAGAAGGACTTAAAAACATCGCCGCAGGCGCAAACCCGATGGTACTTAAAAAGGGTATGGAAAAGGCTGTCGAAAAGGTTGTTGCAGAAATTCTTGCAAACAGCAAAAAGGTTGAAGGCAAGGAAGACATTTCAAGAGTTGCCGCAGTTTCATCAGCTGATGAAAGAATCGGTGAGCTTATTGCCGATGCAATGGAAAAAGTAACAAACGACGGCGTTATTACAATTGAAGAATCAAAAACAGCTGAAACTTATGTTGACGTTGTTGAAGGTATGCAGTTTGACAGAGGATACATTTCTCCTTATATGGTTACAGATACCGATAAAATGGAAGCAGTTATTGACGATGCTTACGTTCTTATCACAGACAAGAAAATCAGCAACATTCAGGAAATTCTTCCTGTATTGGAGCAGATTGTTCAGCAGGGCAGGAAGCTTGTAATTATCGCTGAAGATATCGAAGGCGAAGCTCTTGCAACACTTGTCGTAAATAAATTAAGAGGAACCTTTACCTGCGTTGCAGTTAAAGCTCCGGGCTTTGGTGACAGAAGAAAAGAAATGCTCCGCGACATTGCAATTTTAACAGGCGGTGAAGTGATTTCGGAAGAACTCGGTCTTGATTTGAAAGAAACTCAGCTTACACAGCTTGGCCGTGCAAAACAGGTTGTAATTCAGAAAGAAAATACAATAATCGTTGACGGTCTCGGTGACAAGGGTGAAATTGCAGACAGAGTTGCAAACATCAGAACATTAATTGAAGAAACAACTTCTGATTTTGACAGAGAAAAGCTTCAGGAAAGACTTGCTAAAATGGCAGGCGGTGTTGCAGTAGTTAAAGTTGGTGCTGCAACAGAAACTGAAATGAAAGAAAAGAAACTTCGTATTGAAGACGCTCTCGCTGCAACAAGAGCAGCAGTTGAAGAGGGAATTGTTCCCGGCGGCGGAACAGCATTTGTTAATGCAATTCCGGCACTTGACGATATGATTAAAAATGCATCGGGCGATGAAAAAACAGGTATGAAGCTTATTCAGAAAGCTCTGGAAGAACCTGTTAAACAGATTGCTGCAAATGCAGGTCTTGAGGGTGCAGTAATTGTAGAAAAAATCAAAGCAAGTGAAAAAGGCATTGGTTTTAACGCTCTCACAGAAGAATATCAGGATATGATTAAATCAGGTATCGTTGACCCTGCAAAGGTTACACGTTCTGCACTTCAGAATGCGGCATCTGTTGCGGCAATGATTCTTACAACCGAAAGCGTTGTTGCAAATCAGCCTGAACCGGAAGCACCTGCAATGCCAGCAGGCGGAATGCCCGGCGGAATGTACTAAAAAAAGAATACTCTGCCGAAAGCCACTGTGTATGCAGTGGCTTTCTTTAAAATATCCGCATCCAACTCATGTATCCACATACACTTCGGGGTGCGGATATTCTGACATTATTGGTTTAATAGGATGTCAGGTTGTTCATTATTTCTTTTGCCAGGGCTATAAATTCATCCACATAATGGTTTTCGGGGCGGTTTTTGTTTACAATGAAATAAAGTGTGCGGTTGCTCTGCTCGCTTTGGGGAACGAAATAAACAATATCATCGCTGTCAAATTCAGGCAGAACAAGATGCGTGTCGGGAACAACAACGGCGGCAATTCCCTCACACATAAGTCTGTACTGCAAGGTGAGATTTTTTGAGTTATTAACGCGGCAATGGCTTGGTTTAAGATTTTCTCCTAAAAGTGCTTTGAGCAATTTTTGTTTATAGTTGGTGCCGTAGGTTATAAAGCTTATGTTTTTAAAAGGAGAAAAGTCAGAAATTTCCTTGTCCTTCGGGTAAGACTTTTCAAGTATTTGTTTTTTGCTGACCGACAAATCCATAATGTTATTTTTAACGGCAATGCTTTGGGGCATTGCTATTAAAAATTTTTCGCAAATAACGGGAATGGCGTCAAATTCGGCGCAGTTCGGTACGTATGAAAAAACAAAATCAAGTGTATGGCTTTTTAATTTGTTGTAAAATATTTCATTGCTGTGGGAGTTGCCCAGGTCAATGGTTATTGCTATATCCGGATGTCTGCGGTAAAATTCTTTGCATACCTTCGGAATAAGATAATAAACAAGCTGAAAAGAGCCGCCCACGGAAATCATTTTTTTGTTTCACTTTGAAAGAAGTTTGAGCTTCCGTATCATCTGTTCTTCGCTTTCAATAACATAATGCAAGTGTTCAATGTAAATTCTTCCCCTTTCGGTTAAAGATAAAGGAGAGGTTGAACGGTTAAAAATTTTAAAACCAAGCCTTTTCTCCTGCTTTGCAAGCATTGTACTTAAAGCGGGCTGTGTATGCCGAGTGTTCCTAAGGACACTCGGCAGTTTTATTCGCCTTTGGGCGAGTGGTATTTGCTTTGC
>CAZMHL010000033.1:0-14683 GCA_964566065.1 uncultured Eubacteriales bacterium | reverse complement strand
CTACCTCGAAAATGTGAGCAACGCGAACATTAGTTGCCGAAGGCGACTTTTTTATATTATCTTTCTCAACTTTTCAAGGGCATCGATAAATGCCGCTTCCCGGGTTTCATACTTGTAAGGATTGTCAAAAATACTGTCGGTCAGGGCATTGAAGCCGTCAAAGGTCTGAAGATGGGGTTCAAGTGTAATAATGAAGTCCCTGTCAAAGTCTTCAGAGTAAGCACCCAGAATTTCCTTGATATGACCCTTGCCAAGTCCCGGAGGAACAATAGCACCCTCCGGGAGAGAGTCTTTAATGTGAAAATACTCAATGTAGTTTTTAAGCATCTCATAGCCTTTAAGGGGGGCGCATCCGTCAAGAACGAAGTTTCCCATATCAAAAACGCATTTAATGTCGCCCTTGAAGGTTTCAAGTAAATCAAGACATTTTTCAGGGGTTTCACCGTAAATTTTTGCTTCGTTTTCGTGGCAGAGGTTGATTTTATATTCTTTTGCAAGGTCAATCATTCTGCCCAGCTTTTCAATAACCTCATTTCTGCATTCCTCACGGCTTTTCCCCTCGTGAAGATAAAAACTGAACATTCTGACATTTTTACTGTCAAGGATTGATGCAATTTCAAGAACTCTTTTTGTCTTTTCAAGATGTTCTTCAAAGTTATCCGCAAGATTTATTTTTCCAAGGGGAGAACCGATGGAGGAAACTTTTATATCACCAAGTTTTGCTTTGAGTTCTTTTGTTTCCTTCACCGTTAAATCTGCAATGTTTTTACTACCGATAAATCTTGGCTCAATATAGCCGATATTATTTTCGCGAAGCATTTTTATCTGAACATCAATGTCGCTGTTGTACTCATCTGCAAAGGCAGAAAGTATAATTTTGCTCATAATTAAACCTCTCAATAATTGATTTTTTCTTCTTTTCCGCTTTTAAGTGAACGTTCAATTGCATTTAAAATATAAACGGGAGCAAAGAAGTCTTCGTAAGAAAGTCTCTGCTCTTTTTTTGAAATAAGCTTGTAGAAGTTTTCAAATTCTGCGGGGAAGCAATCGTCAACAATGTAATTATCACCAACAAATTTTTCTTCAAAGCTTACACCTGCGTAATAATTGAATTTGTCATTTACATAAGAAAGGTTAACGTCAAAGTCTTTGTATCTTACAATACAGGTAATGTTTTTGCCGCTCTGTGTTGCGACAACTGATTTGGGATAACAACCGTAAATTTCAGTCATAACCTGAACAAGGTGCTGTGCATAGAAATAAAATCCGCCGTAAACGCTGTCAAGGAGCAGAGGCGCCTTTAAGTAACCGCCTACAGTTTTGCCGTATTTGTCTTCGGCAACTGCTTTTTTAAGCTCCTGAATAAGATCCGCAAAAACGCACATTGAGCCGCCGAAAACCGGAACGTTGTTGTCTTTGAGTTCTTTCATAAATGCCTTTGCATCTTCTTCTGTGCAAGTAATAGGCTTGTCGATAAACATAGGAATACCGCTTGCAATATAAGGCTTTGCATATTTGTAATGATTATCGCCGTGACGGGCGGTAATGATAATTGCATCAACTTTGCCCACAAATTCGTCATAGCTTTTTGCCGCATAAACGCCGAATTCTTCGGAAAGTTTTTTTGCAGCTTCTTCTTCGTTTGAGTAAACACCAACAAATTCAATTTCGTTTTTATAGTCGGTGTCTTTAACATGATTTAAAAATGAATTGGCGTGAGAATTTTCACAACCAAGAATTGCTATTTTATACATAATTTCCTCCTAAAATTTCAAAGAAAGTGGATTCTGTCCGTGAACTGTTTCCATAACGCCCATTACCTTTGCAATGTTCTCAGGTTTAACATAAAGTTCTTTGCCCTCCATAACCGAAGCATACATCTTTCTGTAAAATTCTTCTGTTCCAACATCGAAAGGTGAACCGTTGAATTTACCGTCTTCTTCATGAGTTTTAAGCTCTTCGCTGCAGAACACGGGGAAGCCATCTTCGTTTACAAGAGTGTCTCTTACAACTTCTCTTTCCGGGTTTTCGCCGTCAACAATATATTTCATTTTATATTCTGCGGTTGTGCACTTGTATGTACCCTTTGTGCCGATAAGCTTGATGTTATAGTCGCTGTATGCATCAACAGATGTAATTTCAATGTCAATCAAAGGTTTGTTCGGTGCAGTTAAAATAATTTTAACAAAGTCTTCACCGTCACCGCTTGTAAGAGCTCTGTCAAGCTTTGAGTAAACAACCTGTGTATCGGCATAATCAATAATGTCAAGTGCCATACCTACAGGGTGCGGGCCTGTGTTGTAAAGGCTTCCTGCAAGCATACACTGAAGTGTCTGCCAGTCCCATCTTCTTGAAAAGCCGTTATACTTGAAGTTAACCTGAAGAATTTCACCAAGCTTACCTGAATTGTAAACCTCTTTTGCACCAAGATAGAAAGGCGATGTATTTGACTGATGGAAAACTGACAAAATGCAGTTGTTTTCCTTTGCGGTTTTAATTAAATCAGCACATTCAATGTAGTTTCTTGAAAAAGGTTTTTCACAGAGCACGTTGAAGCCTGCTTTAAGCAAATCCTTTGTGATTTCATAGTGCATATTTGAATAAGATGCATTTACAACAAGGTCAAAATCCATTCCGATTATTTCCTTGTAGCTTTCATACACCTTACATCCGGGGTATTCATTCAAAGCTCTTTCACGTCTTTCCTTATTTGCTTCAATAACCGCGGCAACTTCAATAATATCGTTATTTTCGGACTTGTAGAATTTACCGTGAATGTCACGGCCGCTTCTTCCCTGACCGATTATTGCGATTCTCATTTTTTCCATAATGATTCTCCTTTTATATTTCTGTTACTCTAATTATATAATACAATTTTAACTATGTAAATTGAAAAAAGTATGCATTTGTATTGCAAAAAGTGCACTGATGTGGTAATATGATTGCGGAGGTGAGAAAATGCTTGACGTTTATTACTCACAATATACCGATAACAACGTTTTATATGAACACCGACTTGTAAATGAAGGCGTGGAGGAATATCCTCTGCACACTCATCCTATCTGTGAAATTCTTTTTGTCAAAAAAGGTAATATTACATATATGATTGAGGGTAAAAGTTACAGCATCAATAAAAACACCCTTATTTTCACAAGACCCTCAAAAGGTCACAGCATCATATTCAAAGACAATTCCGATTATGAAAGGTATCTTATTTTATTTGATGACAAAGCACTTTTCAGGGATATTTACAAAAAAATTCCCCGAGATTTTGATATTATAGATTTTGAAAGCTATCCTTTTATTACCTCGCTCTTTGAAAAGTTTGATTATTTCTGCCAAAAGCTTGAGGGTGACGACCTTAAAAAAATGGTTTACAACCTGCTCGAAGAGCTTTTGTACAGCATTTTCATTTATTCAAAAGAAATAGGTCAGAATGATTTCAGCATTGTAAATACGTCAATTAAAGACGCAATAAAATACATTGACAAAAATATTACATCGAATATATCCGTTCAGGAAATATGTGACTCACTTTTTATAACAAAGAGCCACCTTCATCATCTGTTTATGAAATATTTAAAAACTAGTCCCAAGAAATACATCATAAGCAAAAAGCTGGCAATGGCACAGAGAAAGCTCCGTTCGGGAGCAAAGCCCTCAGAAATTTATGAAAGTCTGGGATTTTCAGATTACTCCACTTTCTTCAGGGCTTACAAAAAACACTACGGACATTCCCCCTCCGAGGAAATGAAAATAGAAGAAATACTTGAGATAAAAACCTGACGCACAAAAAAGAAAAATCTCAAAAATTGAGATTTTTCCACACTTGGTTGTAAAAATTATTGGTTTTATATAGTTTTACATATACTTACTCCGACCTTTTCTAACCGTTTTTACAATATTGGTTTTTAATAACATAGCCCCCGTTTCCGCAGATAATCTTCCTGC
This sequence comes from uncultured Eubacteriales bacterium, assembly GCA_964566065.1. Taxonomy (GTDB): domain Bacteria; phylum Bacillota; class Clostridia; order RGIG6154; family RGIG6154; genus CAZMHL01. The sequence continues at coordinate 10,732 of CAZMHL010000033.1, read as the reverse complement.
CGTGTTCTTTTAAAACCATATGGGAAATTACACTTTCAAAGCCGTATTCAAGAATTATCAGCTTCAGCATATTTATATCCGAAAATCTGATTTTATGAAGATAAAGAACCAGAAAATATTTTCCTTCAAACTTATAAACACTTTCTCTGCCGATGTAATATTTATCCGAACTTAAAAGCGCATCTGCCAGATTATCAAAGCTTTCAAACTCAAAAACCAGAATTTTATTTTTAAGATAAAATCCTGTTCCGCTTCCTTTGATTTTCATTATACTGATTAAAATATCCCCGTCCGTTAAAGGGATAACTTCTATTTTCAGTTTTGTATCGCTGCAATCAAAGCCTGTACTCTCAAACGCCCTGCTGAAAACTCCGCCCAGTTTTTCTTTAACATTATATGTTTCGTTTGCTAATTTCTCGATGCTGATATTTTCACTTTCTGCCTCAATTTTTGATAAGTACACATTAAGACGTTTCGGGCTGACCACTATAAATCTCACAAAAAACACCTCCCCGATACTTATTATAAAGTATCTGAAGAGGTGTATAAAGTCTAAACTTTTGGCATATATGTCTTTTATTTCATATTGCTCTTTATGTATTCTCTTTTCTTGAGTCTTTTCTTTCTCTTTTTATTCTCATTTATGAAAAGAAGTATGAACCATATTACACATACAGCTATTAAAATACCAAGTATCCAGAGAATAACCTTGCCTATTGTTTTTATAAGCGATTCCTTTTCAACAACTTCAACCTCCATGGTTGCAAGCTGTTTTCCGTCGGGAGCTTTTACAATAATTCCGTCTTTGGTATATTCGTACTTAAGGCTCTCAACCGACAGCTCCTTGTCAAGGAGAAAAGTTACATCGCTTACGGGAGTATATGTAGTACGTCCCTCTTTCTTTTCGGGTACGGACATTGCTTCAACAGTCTGATATTCAAAGCTTTCGTAGCCATACTCAAGCAACTTTTCCGTATCACCGTAAACGGTTGCAAAGTTGGGGCTGTCCATAACGGCAACTATAAGCTCAATGCCATTTCTTTCGCCGTAGGAAACAAGAGTATGTCCCGATTCTTTCGTGTATCCCGATTTTCCTCCCTCAACATTTAAGTGCTGATACTGTCCCCAATGCACCATTCTGTGCTGGGTTACAAAATTCCTTTTTTCCGTTTTCTTGTTTGTTTCATCTATTGTGTACTGAAGAGAACAAAATATTTTCGAAAATTTTTCACTTTCCAAGGCGTTTTTGGTTATAAGCGCCATATCATATGCCGTTGTATAATTTTCTTTATCGAAAAGACCGTTAGCATTGGAAAAATGTGTATTTTTTGCACCGAATTTTTCAGCCGTCTGATTCATAAGAGAAACAAAGCTTTCAATTGTTCCCGAAACACCTTCTGCAATAACATTGCTGGCATCATTTGCAGACATAAGCTGAGCCGCATAAAGAGCGTCCTTTACACTTAATTCCTCACCGTAATCAAGAGCAATATTTGACGTATCGCGCGGAACTGCATCAATTGCCGTATCACTCGCTGTAAGTGTTTTACTGAAGTCAAGCGTTGAACCGAGATATATTGTCATAATTTTTGTAATACTCGCAGGATATTTTTTGCTGTTCATATTGTGATCATACAAAATCTGCCCTGTTACAGCATCAATAATAACCGCCGATCCGCTTTTGATTTTTGGTACATCAGTTGCAAGAGCCGGCATTGCTGCAAGGGATAACGCAAGAATTAACACAAGTGCCGATGCAATTAGTTTTTTCATAATTTACTGTTACTCCGATTTAATAATTTTCTTTGGACATTTCTCTGCACACAAACCGCAGGATGTACATTTATCATAATCTATAACAGCGAGATTGTCAACCACTTTGATTGCCTCCGAAGGACAGTTTTTCTCACAAATGCGGCAGGCAATGCAACCAACCTTGCACTTATCCTTAACTTCAATTCCCTTATCCTTTGAAGAACATTTTACAACAGGACTGATAGATTTCGGAAGAAGTGTTATAAGACCTTTTGGACATGTTTTTTCACACACACCACAGCCTACACACTTACTTCTGTCAACCTCTGCAATGCCTTTGTCTGTTGTAATGGCATTAAAAGCGCAGACATTCATACAGTCACCATAACCAAGACATGCATAAATACAAGCCTTGTCACCATCATCGAGTACATTAACGTCACTGCAGGTTTTTGTTCCGTCAAAATGATATTTCTTAACCGCATTTTCATTATTTCCGCAACAATGCACAAATGCAGCAATTTCAACTTTTTCTTTTGCTTCAACCCCCATTATTTCGCAGATTTTTGCAAAAGCATCTGCAGAACATCCGGGACATGCATCAACAGGAGCTTTCCCGCTGACAATTGCCTCAGCGCAGGCTTCACAACCTGCATATCCGCAACCGCCGCAGTTTGCACCGGGAAGATTCTCTGCAACTAATTCTATTTTAGGATTCTTATCAACCGCAAAAAGCTTTGATGCAATCCCGAGCACCACTCCCATTATAAGAGCAATAATGCCAAAAACCAGAATTGGTGTTATTATTTCCATTTGATTTTCATTCCTTTCTTCCGCAACCAAAGGCTGCGGGAAATTTGATTCAGATTGTGCATTTGAACACCCTAAGCTTGCGGAACGTCGGTCGTCGTTCCCTACAATGCATACACGAGTGGGTGTACAAAGGTGCAATATGAACAAATTTAACCGGCTGCTTAAACGAGGAAAATTTAGTTTGTATTGTGCCAATGACCGACCGGCGCATACTTTGTGTACGCAAGCGAGGTCAGTGGTGCAAGACAGACAAATTTAACCGGCTGTTTAAACGAGGAAAATTTAGTTTGTATTGTGCCAATGACCGACCGGCTCGTACTTTGTGTACACAAGCGAGGTCAGTGGTGCAAGACAGACAAATTTAACCGGCTGTTTAAACGAGGAAAATTTAGTTTGTATTGTGCCAATGACCGACCGGCGCGTACTTTGTGTACGGAAGCGAGGTCAGTGGTGCAAGACAGACAAATTTAACCGTTTAAAACGATAGTCCTGTGAAGGACATGGCTATAAGTGCCGCCGAAACAAGCACTATCGGGAAACCCTGTAAAAATTTCGGAATCGGTGCTGTGTCAAGTCTTTCACGTACACCTGCAAGAAGAACTATTGCAAGAGTAAATCCGAGAGCCGCACTCATATTGAATACCAGAGCTTCAATTAAGGTCTGATATTTATATGTATCAACCACAAGAAGCACTGCACCGAGCACTGCACAGTTTGTTGTTATAAGCGGAAGATAAATTCCAAGCGATGTGTAAAGTGACGGCAGAAATTTCTGCAATGCCATTTCAACAAATTGTACTAAAGCCGCAATTATAAAAATAAACACAATTGTTTTAAGATACATAAGATCATAGGGCACCAGGAAGTTGTTATAAACAATGTAGGTTACAACACCTGAAATTGTCATTACAAAGGTAACTGCCATACCCATACCGAAAGCAGTATCTATTTTTTTGGAAACGCCGAAAAACGGACAGGTTCCCATAAATCTTGAAAAGATAAAGTTGTTTGTTAAAAGTCCCATTAAAAGGATTGAAAGTAAGCTTTTTCCAAGTTCCATTACACTCTGTCCCCCTTAATAAGATTTATTATTCCAAGCACTATTCCCAGGGTTAAAAATCCGCCTGCCGGGAGAATGAACATTATTGCCGGCTGATAACCCGCTCCCATTACGTTTATTCCCATAAAAGTTCCTGCACCTATGATTTCTCTGATTGTTGCAAGAATGGAAAGCGCAAGCGTAAAACCAAGTCCCATTCCCGCACCGTCCATAAAGGATGCAAAAATGTTATTCTTTGATGCAAACGCTTCTGCTCTTGCAAGAATAATGCAGTTTACAACGATGAGCGGAATGAACACGCCCAGCGATTCGGAAAGTTCAGGCAGATAAGCTTTTAAAAGAAGCTCAACTATTGAAACGAAGGTTGCAATTACAACTATGTATGCCGCAATTCTTACCTTATCGGGAATTAGTTTTCTCAATGCGGAAATAACCACATTTGAGCAAATTAAAACTACCGTTGCGGAAAGTCCCATACCTATTGCATTTGTCACCGATGTGGTGGTTGAAAGAGTCGGACACATACCGAGAAGAAGTACAAATACGGGGTTTTCCTTAAACAGACCTTTAATAAAATCTTTCATTATATGTCCCCTCCCTTGCTTAATTCTTCCGCAATCTTTATTGCCTCATTAACTGCCTTTGTAACGGCATCTGATGTAACTGTTGCACCTGAAAGTGCCTTTATCTGTGTATCGGAGCTCTGAGTTTTGCTTACTGAAATTTCAAAGCCCTTTCCTTTATACTGATTTCTGAAATCTTCTTTTGTTGCATTTGCGCCAAGACCTGCTGTTTCGCCGTGACTTAAGATTGAAACACCGGTAACCTTGCCTGTATTGTCCACACCGGTCATAACCTTAATATCCCCGCCGTAACCTGCAGAAAGATTTATTACGCAAAAGCCAACGGGTTCATCACCTTTTAAAGCCTTGTACACACCCTCTTCCACAGCCTCAAATTTTTCAGCCTCAATTACCTCTTCCAGAGATTTCTGAAGCTTGAGTTCATCCTGCTGTGCTATAAGTGGTGCTGTTATTTTGTTTACATAGCTCATTGCACCTGCAGAAACAACCGCAATTACAACAAGCGTCAAAACCATTCTTAATACGGAGTTATTATTTTTCATTCTTAACACCTCCGTAAATTCTGTTTTTGCAGTATCTGTCAATTAACGGCGTAACAATGTTCATAATAAGAATTGAATAACTTACGCCTTCGGGAAGCTTACCGAAAACTCTTATTACAACTGTTAAAACACCAAGCAAAACTGCATAAATTATGCATCCTGTTCCTGTCATTGGGCTTGTTACATAATCGGTTGCCATAAATACTGCACCGAGCATAAGTCCGCCTGAAAGGATGAAGAAAAGTCCGTCCTGTCCCAGAAGCTCTGCCAGAAGGAAAACCACGCCCACATAAATCACGGGGATTCTCCAGGTAATTACCTTTCTTACAAGCATATATACAAATCCGATTAAAATTGCAAGAGTGCTCACCTCTCCGATGCATCCGCCGATGTTACCGAAGAACAAATCGCTGTATGATGCACTGATTTCACCGGTTTCCTTTAATATTCCAAGGGGAGTTGCGGTTGAAACAGCATCGGTTACAAGCTTTGATGTGAACTGCGGAGCAGTCCATTTTGTCATTATTACCGGCCAGCAGGCAAGAAGAAAAGCTCGTCCTGCAAGAGCGGGGTTTACAAAATTGTTACCCATTCCGCCAAAGAACATTTTAACAATTATAATTGCAAAGGCAGAACCTGCAACACCAATCCAGTAAGGTGCCGAAACAGGCAGATTGAATGCAAGAAGCATTCCCGTAATCACTGCCGACAAATCAAACACCGTTATTTTTAATTTAAAAATCTTTTCCCATATAAACTCAAAAGCAATGCAGGATACAACACAAACCAGCGTATGAATAAGTGCAGGTATTCCGAAAAACCATATACCTGCAAACAACGCAGGAAGCATTGCAATTATTACATCACCCATAAGCTTTTTTGTAGTCCTTGAGGACCTTATATGGGGAGCATATGAAACTATAAGTTTATCCATTTTTAAGTTCCTTTCCCGGAGCAAATCTCCGTTTAGTGAATAGAGAATAGTTAATAGATAATAGCTGTTGTTCAAATTCGGGAAATTTCCTGAATTTGTTTTCATTCTAATAATCCAACCAAAGAACTAGTGAAAATTGTTCAGACTGGGAATTTCGGCAACCGACGGTACCTTGTGTACATAAGGTTGACAAAAGTTTCAATATGGCAATTTTAACCGTTCTTCTTTCTTAACAAACTCTTTCCTGCCTTAATATGCTGAACTATAAAACGTCTCTGCGGACAGATATATGTACAGGAGCCGCACTCCATACAGTCCATTATGTGATATTCAGCAAGCTTTTCCGTGTTGCCTGCAACAGAAAATACAGAAAGAGCGTTTGGCATTAATCTCATCGGACAAACGTCTACACATTTGCCGCATCTTATACAAAAGCTCTCTTCTTTGCCGTAGGTTTCAGGCTCAGCAAAAGCAAGAATACCCGAAGTACTTTTGATAACGGGAACATCCATAGTGTGCTGCGAAATACCCATCATGGGCCCGCCCTGAACTATCTTTTTAGGCTCAACCTTAAAACCGTCGCAGGATTCAAAAAGGCTTTTGAATTTTACACCCACTCTTACGGAAAAGTTTGTTGGCTTTGTTACCGCATCACCGGAAATGGTTACGTTTCTTTCAATAAGCGGTCTGTTACACACCACTGCATAAGCAATTGCAGAACAGGTATCGATATTTGAAACGATAAGTCCTACAGATGAGGGAAGTCCTCCTGAAGGCACCTGTCTTTTTGTTATTGCCTGAATAAGCTGTTTTTCACTGCCCTGAGGATACTTTGTTTTAAGGCTTGCTATTGTAATTTCGGGATAATCCGCCGCAAGCACCTTCAAAAGCGCAATTGCATCAGGCTTATTGCTTTCGATTGCAACTATTGCCTTTTCCGCACCTACAGCCTTTACCATTAAAAGAACGCCCATTAATATTCTCTGAGGTCTTTCAAGCATTGCTCTGTGGTCGGAAGTCAAATAAGGCTCGCACTCCGCACCGTTAATAACAACAGTGTCGATTTTTGTTCCGTCGGGAGGAGAAAGTTTAACGTGAAGCGGGAAAGCCGCTCCGCCCATACCCGTTATACCTGCTTCTCTTGCTTTTTTAACAATTTCTCCGGGTTCAAGAGCTTCCACATACTTTTTAACTTCCCTTGGATTGAATTCAACATTCCAGGGGGTTATTGAGGGGTCAAGCTCGTCCTTGAAATCATTTTTAATGAAAATGGCAAGAGACTCTCCGCCGCCGGGATGAGGGTGATTTTTAATATCAACAACCTCTCCCGATACAGAAGAATGAACAGGGGCAGACACAAACGCCTGACTGTCACCAATCTTCTGCCCCATAAACACGTGGTCACCAACCGCAACAATCGGCTCACAGGGAGCACCGATATGCTGTCTTAAAGGAATAATAATTTCCTCGGTAGGATGGTGCTTTGTTACCGGGATTTTGTTTGTTGTTTCCTTTTTTTCCGGTGGATGAACACCGCCTTTAAAGGTTTTTAATTTCATAATTTAAACTCCGATCTGATAATGTGTCGTCATACCCTACCAAATACTATGACAACTCAAGTGTAATTTTAACATACAGAGATATATTTTTCAATAGTAAAACGGATTTATTTTATAATTTGCAATAAATTTGATGAAATTTGACAATCATTTGCATTTATATTAAAATTATAACATCAATTATCAGGAGAAAATTATGCTTAAAAAGAATCAGATTTTAACTGCAACAGTAGAGAATAACGGCTTTTCGGGAGAGGGCATTGTTAAAATTGACGGCTTTGCCGTTTTTGTTCCCTGCGCCATTAAAGGCGAAGAGATAGAATTTAAAATCGTTAAGGTTTTGAAAACTCACGCTTTCGGCAAACTCCTTAAGGTGTTAACGCCCTCAAAAGAAAGAAGAGAACCGAAATGCCCTGCATTTTTAAGATGCGGCGGCTGTCACCTTATGCACATTTCCTACGAAGAACAGCTTAAAATCAAAAAGGCACAAGTTGAAGACTGTGTTAAAAAATACGCAAATCTTGACATTAAGGTTAACGATGTTCTCGGTATGGAGCACCCTTATGAGTACAGAAACAAGGCACAGTATCCCGTTGCAGACGGAATTTGCGGATTTTACGCTTTAAGAAGCCACGACATTGTGCCGATAAACAAATGTCTTATGCAGAATCCTCTTGATGAACAAATAATTGAAACCGTTATGCTTTATATTAAGAAATCAAACGCCAAAATAAAGCATATTTACACAAGATACGGAAAAAATTCCTGCATGGTTGTTCTTGTTTCAAAAAGTTCGAAAATCCCCTTTACACAGGTACTTGTAAAAGAGCTTTTAAAGATTTCGGACAAAATCAAAAGTATTATTTTAAATGTTAACCCCGAGGATACAAATGTTATCTTAGGAAGCAAAAATATTACACTTTACGGTGATGATAAAATTCAGACGGAAATAGGAAACTTGAAATTCAACATTTCTCCCCTTTCGTTTTTTCAGGTTAACCCGCTCCAGACAGAGGTGCTTTACTCAAAAGCAAAGGCACTTCTTGACCTTAAAGGAAGCGAAACTCTCCTCGACCTTTACTGCGGAACAGGTTCCATAGGTCTTTTTATGGCTGACAGAGCCAAAAAAATCATTGGCGTTGAAATTGTCGAAGATGCGGTTAAAGATGCAATTATAAACAAAGATTTAAACGGTGTTGAAAATGCAGAATATATTGCAGGTCCTGCAGAAGAAATTCTCCCCGACCTTGCTAAAAAAGGCTTAAAGCCCGATGCAATTATTCTTGACCCGCCGAGAAAAGGCTGTGATGAGTCGCTTTTAAAACTCCTGCTTAAAATGGAAACAGAAAAAATTGTTTACATTTCCTGCTCCCCCGCAACCCTTGCAAGAGATTTAAAAATTCTTTCACAGAAATACAGCATTTCACCCATAACTCCCGTGGATATGTTTCCAAATACGTTTCATGTGGAGTGCTATGTGCGACTATGTCGCACATAGCACTCATCGATATAAATCTCTTACGAGATTTTCGATATGTTCTATTAGAACTCGATATGCCTGGCGGCTCGATATGTTGCCTTACGGCAACGAGATTTATATCATATCGAAAATGAGCATAGCGAGTTTATATCGAATTTCACGAAGTGAAATATATCGAACACGCAAAGCGTGTATATCGACAAAGGAGGATAAAAATGGAACAAAACAAAAATTTATTAAGAGAAGAAACCATCAATTTTGCAATAGAAATATCCGACATTTGCGACAATATCAAAGGTTGTTCAGTATATATAAATCAACTTTTAAGATCTTCTTCTTCAATTGGTGCCAATCTACACGAAGCAAAATATGCACAAAGCAAGGCGGATTTTATAAACAAATTGGAAATAGCATTAAAAGAAAGCTTTGAAACGGAATATTGGTTAGAGCTACTATTTCGCAAAAGCAAGCTTGATGAAGATACATATAAAAGTCTAACAAACAAGTGTGGAACTATAAGAAGAAAGCTAATTGCGTCGGTTACCACTGCGAAAAGCAAATCTAGTAACTAATTTGTTTATAGAATAGGGATATCATTATGAAATTAGGTAAATTAAAAGAAGTGGCTTTGCGTGAAGTATGGGAGCATGAACAATATGGATTTTCTGCATGGCTTTCATCCGAAGAAAATATCACCGAATTGGGTGATACCTTAGATTTATCATTAACAGATATAGAAACAGAAAAATTTGTTGGCAATTATCGTTGTGATGCTATAATAGATACAGTTATCTCTTTAAAAGATGCTTTTACTCCTTATTTGTAAAATTTCATACTGTCGCAGACTACACACAAGGCATGTTGAAAGCGTAGCTTTGCTTACACTCTCAACACTAAGTTTGCCTGACGTAAAATGAAGTTATCTTCAATAGTGAAGTTGTACCTTGTGGTGCAGTGGCAACTTAACTTCACTTTATTTGAAAAATAAAACTTCACAAAAAGGAGAAAAATGAGCGAATTCCCCAAGCGAAAGCAGATTCGATTAAAAAATTATGATTACACTAAAAGCGGATATTATTTTATAACAATTTGTACGCGTAACAGACAAAATTTGTTCGAAGAAATTGTAGGGGCGACCCCATGTGGTCGCCCCTACGCGATAACACAGGTTGGTTTAAAACAATGACAACAAACGAATACATTAAAAATGTGAAAGAAAACAAAATTATGCAATTGGGCAAAAAAGTATGGCAAAGAGGTTACTTTGAACACATAATCCGTGATGAAAACGACTACAATTCAAAAGCAGAGTACATTTTGAAAAATTTAACACAACTAAAATAAAGGAGACCAATTATGACCACGATAGTTATTTACAAATCAAAATATGGCTCTACAAAAGCCTATGCAAAGCAGATTGCAAAGGAGCTTAACTGTGAAGTATCTGACGTTAAAAAAGTCAAAGCCGATGACCTGTTAAAATATGACACCATAATTTACGGCGGAGGACTTTATGCGGAAATGATTGCGGGAATATGCCTTATTACCAAAAATTTCGACAAGCTTGAAAACAAAAAAATAATTGTTTTCACCACAGGCTTAACTCCTCTTGACTGCAGAGAGTACTACGACAAAATGGTAATTGAAAAGAATTTCAAGCCGCAGATGAGAGAAAAAATAAAAGTGTTCAACTTTATGGGTAAAATGATTACAGAAGAACTTTCACTCCCTCACAAAGCTGCAATTATGACTCTTAAAAAGATAATGAGCGGCAAAGAAAACCCGACGGAAATGGAAAAGCTTCTTATTAGGCTCTGCGACGAAAGCGGAGATTTTACAGACCTTGGCGCAATTAAAGAGCTGGTGGAATATATAATGAATAGTTAAAAGTTAAGAGTGAATAGTTGTGGTTCAAACTCGGGTTAAAACCCGAGTTTGTTTTATTGTACCAGGGGATGTAAAAAAAGTCCGGAACGCCAAAAGGTCGGAATAAGTATATATAAGG
>CAZMHL010000032.1:0-15334 GCA_964566065.1 uncultured Eubacteriales bacterium | reverse complement strand
GACTTTCAGTCCCGCCGGTAATAGCGACTTATAGTCGCAGAGCAAACTACCGGCTAAGCCGGTAGTTATGATTTTCGTTTCTGAAGACACCAATGAAAAGGAACTCTCAACTAATATTGAGAGTTCCTTCAATCTTATTCTTTGTTATTTTTGTTCACAGTACCATTTATATACTTCTTTAATTCCGTCTTTAAGCTCTGTTTTGTATTTCCAGCCCATATTGTTTAAAAGCGAAACGTCAAGAAGCTTTTTCGGTGTTCCGTCGGGTTTGGTTTCATCTCTTACGATTTTACCTTCAAAACCGACAACTTCTTTGATTATTTCCGCAAGCTCACCGATTGGCAAATCTTCACCTGTACCAACGTTAACGTGAATTTCATCAGAATAGTTGTTCATTAAGAAAACAAGGGCATTTGCCAGGTCGTCAACGTACAGAAATTCTCTTAATGCTTTTCCCGTGCCCCACATAACAACTTCTTTGTCCCCGTTTATTTTTGCTTCGTGGAATTTCCTCATAAGGGCGGGGAGAACATGTGAGGTTTCAAGGTCAAAGTTGTCGTTAATTCCGTAAAGATTTGTTGGCATTGCGGAAATGAAATCGCATCCGTACTGTCTTCTGTAAAATTTGCAAAGCTCAATGCCTGTGATTTTTGCAATGGCATAAGCTTCATTTGTTGTTTCCAGAGAATCTGTTAAAAGATATTCTTCTTTGATAGGCTGCGGACATAATTTCGGATAAATGCACGATGAACCCAAAAACAACAGCTTTTTAACCTTGTATTTATATGCACAGTGAATTATGTTTGTTTCAATCATAAGATTGTCGTAAATAAACTGTGCAGGGTAGATGTTGTTAGCGTTAATTCCGCCAACCTTTGCGGCGGATAAAAATACATATTCTATGTTTTCACTTTCAAAAAACTTTTCAACATCTGCCTGTCTTGTTAAGTCAAGTTCTGCATGAGTTCTTGTTACAATGTTTGTATAGCCTTGTTTTTCAAGCTCTCTTAAAATTGAAGAGCCAACAAGACCGCGGTGACCCGCAACGTAGATTCTTGAATTTTTTTCCATTGTGAGATTTCCCTTTCTGTTTTCGATTTACACAAGACGCCCGGCGGTCGTTCCCTACGTATCCGAAAATGACAATGTGTAGGGCGAGACGACCCCGGCACGCCGAAAAACATTAATCAAACGATATGTTAAGTCCGTGCTGTCTTTCAACAAGCTCCATATCACTCTTAACCATAATTTCAACAAGCTTTTCAAAGCTTGTTTTTCTGGGATTCCAGCCAAGAAGCTCTTTTGCCTTTGTGGGGTCGCCGAGGAGCAGGTCAACCTCTGCAGGTCTGAAATATTTTTCATTTACATCAACAACAACCTCGCCAGTTGCTTTGTTGATGCCCTTTTCGTTAATTCCTTCACCCTGCCACTCAATTTCAATTCCTGCGGTTTTAAATGCAATTGTACAGAATTCACGAACGGTTCTTGTTTCGCCGGTTGCAATGACAAAATCTTCGGGAGTATCGTGCTGAAGAATCATCCACATACATTCAACATAGTCCTTAGCATAACCCCAGTCGCGCTTTGCGTTAAGGTTTCCAAGGGAAAGCTTTTTCTGTTTTCCGGCAGCAATTCTGGCTGCTGCAAGAGTTATTTTTCTTGTAACAAAGGTTTCTCCGCGTCTTTCAGATTCGTGGTTGAAAAGTATGCCGTTTACAGCAAACATATTGTACGCTTCTCTGTAATGCTTAACAATCCAGAAGCCGTACATTTTGGCAACCGCATAAGGTGAACGGGGGTGGAAAGGTGTTGTTTCTTTTTGCGGGATTTCCTCAACCTTGCCGAATAATTCGGAGGTAGAAGCCTGATAAATTTTTGTTTTCTTTTCAAGTCCTAAAATTCTTACCGCTTCAAGAATTCTTAATGTGCCCACTCCGTCTGAGTTTGCGGTATATTCGGGTTCTTCAAAGGAAACCGCAACGTGGGACTGTGCTGCAAGATTGTAAATTTCGTCGGGCTGAATATCTTTTATTATTTTCAGAATATTCATGGAGTCGGTCATATCGCCGTAAACAAGATTTAATTTGTTTTCGCCGAAGCTGTCAAGAAAAAGTCCGTCAATTCTTTCAGTGTTGTTTGTTGATGCTCTTCTTAAAAGTCCGTACACCTTGTAGCCTTTCTCTAAAAGAAATTCTGCAAGATAAGAGCCGTCCTGTCCGTTAACGCCTGTAATAAGTGCAGTTTTCATAACTTACCTTCTTTCTATTTCATTCCAGTCAAATGTGACTCTGTTTATATCCGAATCGGCAACTGTAGTACCGATCTGAACTTCAATAAAATATATTCCGTCAAGTGATTTGATGGCGTGCTTTGTGCCTTTGGGAATTCTTATCACATCACCTGTTGTTAAAAGCTGTCTTATGCCGTTGATAATTATTTCGCCGTTCCCCTCAAGGATTGTCCATACCTCGTCACGGTTGTTGTGGTAGTGATAGCTTGAGTTGGTCTGCTCAAAAATGTGTATTTTTCTTGTAGTTGTATAAACGTTTTTCTTTTTGGTTATGTCAATAACTTTAATCGTTCCCCAGCGACGTTCTTCATACATCGGCGGGTAGTTGAATTTATCAACACATTCTTTGATTTTTGTACTGGTGTTTTTGTCAGAAACAAGAATTCCGTCAAAGGAAGCGGAAATAATCATATCTTTAGTGCCCATTGCAACAATAGGAATGTCGAGCTCATTTAAAATGTTGGTGTTTGAACAACTTTCGTGAATAACAGCATTGCCGATACTTCTGCCGGTCATCTGCTCTGAAAGTGCATTCCATGTACCCAGATCTTTCCACATTGTATTAAGTCTTGCAACGGCAATGTTTTCAGCTTTTTCGAGCACCTCATAGTCAAAGCTGATTTTGGGAAGCTTTCCGTAATTTTCATAAACGTCCTCGTAATTTTCAGTCAAGCCGTAGCCTTTGAGTTTTTTAAGCAGATTTCCAAGTTTAAAGCAGAAAACACCGCAATTCCACAGAGCTCCGTTTTTAATAAGCGCTTCTGCACGTTCAACCGTTGGTTTTTCCTCAAAGTGGCTAACCGTAAGGTAAGCATCATGGTCTTTTTCAGGTACAATATACCCGAATTTTTCAGAGGGTTCGGTTGGCTTTGCACCCATAAGAGCAATGTCAGCTCCTGAACTTTCAAGAACATTTTCAAGGCTGCTTAAAACTTCAAAATATTCCTGCTGAGTATAAGGGTCAACGGGAATAACCGCAACAGCATCCTCGTCCTTTGCATTAAGCTGTGATTTTAAGTATGCGAGGGAAAGCATAATCGCGGGGAAAGTGTCTCTGCGTTCGGGTTCAACTGCGATGTTAACGTTTCCAAGCTGGCTTTTAATAATTTCAACCTGACCTTTGCTTGCGGTAATAATACAGTTTTTGTTAAGATTTGCTTTTTCAAGCTGATGCCATACTCTCTGAACCATCGAGCAGGCCTTCCCCGAGTTGTCCTCGTGACTTATAACTTTTATGTATTGCTTTGAGCGTAAATCGTTTGAAAGAGGCCACAGTCTTTTACCTGAACCTCCCGAAAGCATAATTATATGCATAAAGGTTTCCGCCTTTCCGCCCGCAAAAATAAAAACTTGTCTTTCTGCGGGCAGATAAGACAGTCAGGGGATAGTTGAATAAAACCATCTGATATCGATTATATTATCTGCAAAAACTAAAGACAATAGGCAAAATTGCTTAAAAATATCGAAATATTGCTACAACTTGTGTTGCCGTGCGGAATAATAAAGAATAAAAAGTAAGGAGCTCTGCCATCCGTCAGAGCTCCCAATATCTGTTATCTGTTATTCTACCCATTTGTTCCTGAAAGCTAAAGGCGTAATACCTTCTATTTTTTTAAAAACATATATAAAGTGGCTGGGGGTTCCTATTCCTGTCATATAGGCAATTTCTTCTATACTTTTATCCGAAAATCGGAGAAGCTCTTTTGCATAGCCTATTCGTTTTCCTGTCAGGTACTCGGAAAAGTTAACTCCCAGGAAATTTTTCAGGCTCCTTGAAAGATGGAATTTGCTGATATAGAATTTTGCCGAAATATCATCAAGAGTTATTTTTTCGGTAAACCTTGAATTGATATATGAAACAACATAGTTTAAAGAATTCTGTTCATTTTGTTCCTTGGAGGAAATCAGACCGGTGAGCAAATGGCAGAGATTTTCATTCTGGATTAACTCGCAGTCCGCAGGATGCTCTTTTGCGTTTTTAATTATTTCATCAATTGCTTCACGGATTTTGTAGTCCTTTTCAATGTGTAAACAGTTGCCGTATTTTTCTTTAAATGTTTCATAATATGCTTTTGCGGTGTTTCCGAAGAAGTGCACCCAGGCAACAGACCAGGGGTTTTCCTCATCGGTTTTGTATGTGTGATATTTCATACAGTCAATGAAGAAAATGTCATTTTTTGAAAGGGAATATTTCTTTCCCTCGTAGTTTAAATCGGCTTTGCCCTGAATAATATATGCCACAAGGTAAGATTTCAAGTCCTTTCTTCTGGTGATTTTTCCGGTTTTGGCATAAAGCTTTCCGCATTCCTGAACATAAAGAAAATTGTTTCTTGTAAATTCAGAGGGCGTGCATAAATATCTTACCGAATTATTATCGTAACCGGAATCAAAACTGTCAAAATACTGATACATTAACAATCACTCTCCGTTTAATTCTTCAAGCTCTGCACTGTAGTTTTCCCAGTTGTCCATTGCTTCAAGGAGAAGCTCTTCCTTTTCGTTAAGCTTGTTTGTAAGCTCGGTTAAAAGCGTGTAATCACAAGAGACTTCGGGGTCTGAAAGTTCGGTGTTTATCTGATTTATTTCCTCTTCAAGCCTTGAAATGACCTCCTCGCATCTTGAAATTTTTGTTTTGAGTTTTCTCTTGCTTGACTCAAGTTCCTTTTGCAGTTTAAAGTCGTTGTTCTTTTCTTTTTTTACGGTTACTGTTTCAATAAGATTATCTCTTTTGGCGAGATAATAATCGTAGTTACCGTCAAATCTTTTTTCTCCGCCGGGAGTGAGTTCATATATTTTATCTGCAAGCTTGTTTATGAAATATCTGTCATGGGAGATAACAAACAAGGTTCCGTTATATCCCAGAAGTGCATTTTCAAGAGCTTCCTTTGATGGAATGTCAAGATGGTTTGTAGGTTCGTCAAGAAGCAGGAAATTCGCTTTTGAAAGCATAAGCTTACAAAGGGCAACCCTTGCTCTTTCGCCGCCGCTTAAGGTTGAAATTTCCTTGAATACATCTTCGCTCTTAAACAAAAATACCGCAAGGGCAGATCTTATATCCGTATTATTAAGAAAGGGGAGAAAGTCGGAAATCTCCTCAAAAATGTTGTTGGCAAGGTTAAGGCTTTGTTGAGTCTGGTCGTAGTATGCCGTTTTAACTCTCGGTCCGATTTTAATCTTTCCGCCGTCTTTGGTTATTTTCTCAAGAATAATATTGAAAAGAGTGGTTTTTCCGCACCCGTTCTCACCTAAAAGAAAAACCTTTTCTCCTTTTTTGATTTCTATGTTTACGTTGTTTAAAACTCTGTTGCTGCCAAAGCTTTTTGAAATGCTTTCAGCTGTAAGAACGTCTTTTGCACATTCTTCCGCAAGGTTGAATTTAAAGTTAAGGGCATCAAGGGCTTTGTCGGGCTTGACCATTGTTGCTTCAATTCTTTCAATCACCTTTTGTTTGCTTTCGGCAGTTTTAATGTTTTTTTCTCTGTTCCAGCGCCTTTGCTGTTCAATGATTCCCTCAAGACGCTTGATTTCCTTTTCTTTAAGGGCATAGTCTTTTTCTTCGGCTTTTCTGTCCGCATCCTTTTTTGCTTTATAGTAAGTGTAGTTGCCGTTGTATTCCTTGAGCTTTCCGTTTTCAAGCTCGAAAATTTTGTTTGTAACTCTGTCAAGAAAATATCTGTCGTGAGTTATAAGAAGAATTGCTCCCTGATAGGAAATAAGGAAGTTTTCAAGCCAGCCTACAGCTTTGATGTCAAGATGGTTTGTCGGTTCGTCAAGTAAAAGCAAATCTGATTTCGTAAGAAGTATTTTTGCTAGAAGAACCTTTGTTCTTTGTCCGCCGCTTAAGTTACTCATCTTAATGTCGAACATATCGTCTGTAATTCCAAGTCCGTTAAGAGCGGAACTTATGCGCGACTTGTAGGTAAGACCGCCGTCGTCAATATATTGCTGATTCATATTATGCAGCTTTTGTATTTTGTCGGGGTCGGGATTTTTCTCTATTTCATCACGAAGAATTTTCATTTCAAGCTCGGCTTCCTCAAGGTCGTTGAAAACGTCAAGAACCTCGTTGTAGACGCTTTTTTCGGAGCTGCAGCTTAACTGCTGTTTAACATAACAAATCTTAAGCTGACCGTTCTTGTAAATGGTTCCGCTGTCCGGTTCACTTTCCCCTGTAAGAATGTTAAAAAGGGTAGTTTTCCCTGCACCGTTTACGCCAAGAATACCGATTTTGTCCTTGTTGTCAACGGTGAAACTTATATTTTCAAATATGCTGTCTGTGCCAAAGCTTTTTGAAAGCTTTGATGTGCTTAATAATATCATTTTATTCTCCGGTGTATTTTAATGAAAAATTCAGGTACAAACTCCGCTGTGACAGAGCTTGTTATTATTGTATCACATTGTGAATATAATTTCAAATCAAATCATATAGTGAAAAATGAAAGGATGTATATTTATGTTTATTGTCTTAAATAAAAAAACAGCTATATCTTTTGCTCTTGTTTTTGTTATGCTTTTTTCATTTGTTACAATGCTTTTAAACGAGGGGAGTATTTCCGTTTTCGGCAATTCCTCCAACAAAGACTGGGGGTTAAGCTATCAGGTTGAGGGAGAAACTCCTGTCGGCAATGCATCTGCGGAGTTTTTAAAGCAGTACAATGCGTATTTTGCGGGAAATCCCGAAGAAAAAGTAATTTATCTTACCTTTGATGCGGGGTACGACAAAGGCACCTGTGCACCGATTCTCGATGCACTGAAAAAACACAACGCAAAGGCTGCGTTTTTCCTGGTGGGTAATTTCTTTGATACTCATCCCGAGCTTGTTAAAAGAATGGCGGAGGAGGGGCATATAGTCGGAAATCACACATTGAGCCATCCCGATATGTCACATATTGCCGACGAAGAAAGCTTTAAAAAGGAATTAAATGGTGTTGAGGAAAAGTATAAAAACATAACCGGTTCGGATATGCTTAAAATCTACAGACCTCCTCAGGGAAAATTCAGCGAGGAAAACCTGAAAACGGCAAATGAGCTCGGCTACAAAACATTTTTCTGGTCCCTTGCCTATGTTGACTGGTACGAAAATAAACAACCGTCAAAGGAAGAGGCATTTTCAAAACTGCTTACAAGAATACACCCCGGAGCGGTAGTTCTTCTCCACAGCACCTCGCAGACAAATGCTGAAATTCTTGATGAGCTTTTAACAAAATGGGAGGAGATGGGGTATACCTTCAAAACGTTAAATGAAATCCAATAATTGAAAATTCTGTGAAAAAACACTGATAAAAGCATAAAAATCAGCTTGATTACTGATTTTTGTGCTTTATTTTTTGTAAAAAAACTTGTATAATCGGGTAAACGGTGCTATAATAGTTTTAATGTGGGTGTTTATTGTGTTTACAGAGGAGAAGAGGTAACATTTAATGCTTAAAAATAATATATATGCATCCGTAACAGCTTTGGCGTTTGCTTGCTTTTTCAGCTTTATATGCATGACAGTAAGCGGACTTTCGGCACTGCTTCCTTTTGCGCTTATGGTAACCTTTGCCGTATGCGGCGCAGTTTGCGAAAAAGAATATGCTTCCGTTTCAGGGGCACTTTCGGTGCTTGTTTCATATCTGCTCTGCAGTGATGTGATTGCACTTTATACAGCAATTGTTTCGGTTGCAGCGGGAATAGTGCTGGGTTATATGATAAAAAAACAGAAGTCGGTAATGTCACTTACCGTTGCATCGGCAGTAGGACTTGTTGCTTTGTATGCGATTTATATTTTTGTTTTTGCAAAAATGAACGGCTACGGAACTTTGGATGAACTTTTTGATATATTTGCACAGTCAATGGTACAGACGGTAAGTGCGGTTGATGCAACAAAGGCGGAGGCGGCAAATATGGCTGCAAGAATGTTCAGGGATCTGTTTCCGTCAATAGTTATAATAAGTTCGGCAGCGATGGGCTATTTTGTGGTTTTTATCACGGGAGTTGTTCTTTCTTTCAGAAAAAACACCGCAAGAACTGATATGGGCTTTTCCAAACTCCGTGCGGACAGGGTGACAACGGTTGTGTTTATAGTTTCAATGATAGTTACCATATTTTCCGACTACGGAATTGTTGGCATAATTGCAGAAAATATTTACACCATACTTATGTTTGTGCTCCAGGTGTGCGGACTTTCGCTGCTTGACTGGATACTTAAAAATGTCAGCAGAATGAATCTTTTGTTTAGAATAATAATTATCTTCTTTGTATTCAGTATACAGATTTTGTCAGTGCTTCTTATTATGGCGGCAATAATTGATGCAAGAAGAAATTTCAGAGGACTTTCCTGCTAGGAAAGGAGAGGTGGATAAATGAAGAAAGGTAACGAAAACCTTTTCAGTTTAGTGCTTTGTCTTATAGTTATGACGGTGTTTGCCGGTGTAACATTGTTTTTCAATTATATATGGGCAATAACAGAATTTTTGTGTGTTATTCTCCTTGCGGTTATGAGCTTTATATTCGTAAGAAAAGAGCACGGCAAAATTTCCAGTTATATTGAAAATATGACTTTTCACGTGGACAATGTAACTAAAGAATGTCTTATTGAGGCACCTATGCCCGTTGCAATTTTCAGAAATGACGGCGGTATTATCTGGACAAACGACAGCTTTGACAGCGTGTTTGACGACAAAGATCTTTTCGGTGTTTCCGTTGAGAAAACAATCGGAAGAAAGAATTTCATTTCCGACCTTTTCGCATCGGGAAAGCTTCAGTTTGAGGCAAATATAGGGAACAGACACTATAATGTTTGCTCAAATGCAGTAAAGCAGGATAAAAAAGACGTGGACTTGTCTTTTGGTGTGCTTTATATGTTTGACGATTCAAATACCTATGAAACTGCACAGCGTTATTACAACGAACAACCGACGGTTGCAATTATAAGCGTTGATAACTATGATGATGTTCTTATAAACACACCTGAAAGCTACAGAAGTATGTTTATTGCTGAAATTGACAATAAAATATACGACTGGTTCAGGGAAGCAAAATGTGTAATCAAGAAATATGAAAGAGATAAATATCTTGTTATTTTCCCAAGAGAATTTCTTGATGAAATGATAGAAAGAAAATTCTCAATTCTTGATGAAGTTAAGGAAATAAAATGCGGAAACAAATTTTCTGCAACACTTAGTATCGGTATAGGCTGTGATGCTCCTGAACTCAGCGAACGTTCGGAATATGCAGCCTCCGCAACAACTCTTGCTCTCGGAAGAGGCGGTGACCAGGCGGTTATAAAGGATTCTGAAAATGTTAACTTCTACGGCGGAAAAACAAGAGAGCACGAAAAAACCACAAAGGTTCGTGCAAGAGTTACCGCCCTTGCTCTTAAAGAACTTATTGACCATTCAACAAATGTTGTAATAATGGGACATAAATATGCCGATATGGACTCTGTAGGCGCTGCAATAGGTGTGCACGCTATTGCCAGAAGTCTTGGAAAAGAGGCGTTTATCGTTTACGATTACACTTCTCCGTCGGTAAACAGAATAATAAGCAGAATAAAGGAAAATACCGATTATAAAGACATTGCAATTTCAAGAGCTGAAGCTAAAAATATGATGAATGAAGGCACAATGGTAGTTGTGGTTGATACTCACAGACCTGCATACACAGAGTGCCCCGCAATCCTTGAGGATAACAGCAATGTGGTAGTAATAGACCATCACAGACGAGGTGCGGAATTCGTTGAAAATGCCGTACTGGTGTATCACGAGCCTTATGCATCCTCAACCTGTGAAATGGTGGCAGAGCTTCTTCAGTATGTAGGAGAAAGGGTTAAAATTTCCTCTTATGAAGCGGAAGCACTTTATGCGGGTATAATGGTTGACACTAAGGATTTCTCAATGAAAACCGGTGTAAGAACCTTTGAGGCAGCGGCATATCTTAAAAGATGCGGTGTAAATATCGGGGAAATAAGAAAATATTTCAGAAACGATTTCAACAGCTACGTGCTTATTTCAAAAATTGTATCGGATGCGGAAATTGTAAGAGATGATATTGCAATATCAATTCTCAGAACCAAGAACGGTGCCGATGTGAGAACAATAGCGGCGCAGGCCGCAGATAAGCTTGTTTCCGTAAGCGGAATTGAAGCGTCCTTTGTTATTGTTGAAGAGGACGATGAGGTTTCAATCAGCGGACGAAGCGGCGGAAATATAAATGTTCAGGTAATTCTTGAAAAGCTGGGCGGCGGCGGGCATCAGACAATTGCCGGAGCGCAGATTAAGAACTTATCTGTTGACGAGGTAAAAGTAAAGCTCCTTGCTGAAATAACTCAGTATTTTGCGGAGCAGGAATAAAAGGGGGACAATATGAAAGTTATATTACTTGAAAATGTTAAAGGTCAGGGTAAAAAAGGCGAAATCATAAACGTAAGTGACGGATATGCACAGAATTTTCTTCTTCCGAAAAAGCTTGCAAAGGAAGCAACAAATTCAGCAATAAATGACCTTAAGGGACAGAACGAAGCATTTGCATACAAGAAAGAAACAGAGCTTGCGGAAGCAAAAGCAATGCAGGAAAAACTTAAAACTCTTACCGTTAAAATTACAGCAAAGGCAGGAGCAAACGGAAAGCTTTTTGGCTCTGTAACAAATAAAGAAGTAGCTGACGAGCTTGTAAAACAGCACCACGTTAAAATTGACAAAAGAAGATTTGATATGGCTGATATAAAGCAGGCGGGAAGTTATACTGTTAAAATCAAACTCTATCCCGATGTTGCGGGAGAGCTTAAAGTAGAAGTTACAGGCGCATAATGCGTTAAATCTGAAAGGATAAGAATTATGCAGGAAGAATATTTGGGAGCAAAAGCTCCTCCCTACAGCCTTGAGGCAGAGCAGTCTGTGCTCGGTGCAATGCTTATTGATTTAGAGAGTGTTTCTCTGGCGTTTGAAAAGCTTAAGGCAGAAGATTTTTACAGACCTGAAAACAAAGAAATTTTCAGTGCAATGGAATCTTTGTTTGACCTGAATAAGCCAATAGACGTGGTAACCGTTTGTGATATGCTTTCACAAAATGGTACTCTTGACACGGTTGGTTCGGGCGAGTTTATTTCAAACCTTGCAATGAGCGTGCCTACAACGGCAAATATTAAATATTATATTGATATAATCAGGGATAAGGCACTTTTAAGAAACCTTATAGATGCTTCGGGGCAAATCCAGAAGCTTGCTTTTGATGCCCAGGATGATGCATCGGGCATTGCCGAAACCTCTGAAAAGCTTATTTTTGATGTACTCACAGGTAAAACAACCAAACAATTTTCAAAAATCGGAGAGGTTCTTACAAAGAACTTCGAAGCTTTAGAGGAATTAAGCAAGAGAGATACAAAAATCACCGGTATTGAAACCGGATTTATCGCCCTTGACTATCTTTTGTCGGGATTTCAGAAATCAACGCTTAATATTCTTGCGGCACGTCCGGGTATCGGTAAAACAAGTTTTGCGCTTAACATTGCAAGGCACGTTGCAGTGACAAATAAAATTCCCGTTGCTATTTTCAGCCTTGAAATGTCCGACGAGGAATTGACAAACAGAATTTTGTCGTCACAGGCTTTAATAGACAGTACAAAGCTTAAAACAGGTAGGCTTGATACCGACGACTGGGAAAGAATGATTCAGTCGGTGGGACCAATGTCGGAAGCACCTCTTTATATTGATGACACACCGGGTATTTCGGTTACGGAAATACGTTCAAAATGCAGAAGACTCAAGCTTGAAAAGGGTCTGGGTCTTGTTGTAGTCGACTATTTGCAGCTTATGGAAGGAAGAGGAAAGGCAGAAAGCAGACAGCAACAGGTTTCGGAAATGTCAAGAGCACTTAAAATTCTTGCAAAAGAACTTGAGGTTCCGGTTCTTACGTTGAGTCAGCTGTCCCGTTCCATTGAAACAAGACAGGATAAAACACCAATGCTTTCAGACCTTAGAGAATCGGGTGCCATCGAACAGGATGCCGACGTTGTAATGTTTTTACATAAGGTTGACGAAGGCGAAGAGGGCGGAGAGGTTTCTCCGAATCTTACAGAGCTTATTGTTGCAAAACACAGAAGCGGTTCCCAGGGCAGAATCAAACTTATGTGGCAGCCGCAGTATACGACGTTTATGTCCGTAGATACCACTCACGAAGAAAATTAACATCCAAAAAGCGGTGCATCTTGCACCTTTGCCCTCCCTGAAATACACAAAGTATTGCCCGGTCAGGCAAATGCACAACCTGCTTGCTTTTTGAAAGTTAATTACACAAAAGGGAAAAGCGGCGCATCTTGCACCTTTGATGTATGATTTAACGCGGAACGCCCGGTGGTCGTTCCCTACGCATCAGTAAAATAAACAATGTGTAGGGCGTGACGATTCGGCACGCCGTATTAGAAAATAAGGAGAGAATTGATTTGTTAAATAAAGTACAAAAAACAATAAATGAATATTCTCTTCTTGAAAAAGGCGACAAAGTGCTGGTTGCTCTTTCGGGCGGATGTGATTCTGTGTGTCTTTGCCTTGCTTTAAAAGAACTTGGCTGCAATGTTGGTGTTGCCCATCTTAATCACAACATAAGGGATGATGCGAAAAGAGATGAGGATTTTGTAAAAGAATTTGCACAAAGGCATAATTTTGAGTGTCACGTAAAATCAGTTGATATCGTAAAGCTTGCGGAAGAAGAAAAAATCAGCCTTGAGAGTGCAGGCAGAAATGCAAGATACAGTTTCTTTGAAGAGTTGTGTGATAAATATTCATATAATAAAATTGCGGTTGCACATAATAAAAATGACAACTGCGAAACCTTTCTTCTTAATTTAATAAGAGGAAGCGGACTTAAAGGACTTACGGGTATTCCCGTAAAGAGAGGTAACATAGTAAGACCTCTTATAAATACAGACAGAACAGAAATTGAAAAATTTGTAGCAGAAAAAGGCGAAAGCTTTGTAACAGACAAAACCAATTTTGAAAATGATTACACAAGAAATAAGATAAGGAATATAATTATTCCAAAAATTCTTGAAATTAACGACAATTTTATTGACGGACTTTCAAATACAATAAAAATTGCCGATGAAAGCGTTAAATACATCGACCTTGAGGCGGTTAAAATTATTGAATTTGAAAATGATACCGCAAAAATCAATACGGAAAAATTTTTATCTGTACCAAATGCGGTTTCTTCAAGAGCACTTATGCTTTGCTTTGAACACGCCGCAGGCACTTCAAAGGATTTTGAAAAAAAGCATATTGAAGCTATTTACAGGTTTGTTGAGAAAAAAAGTCACGGGAAAATAATAGATTTGTGTTTTGACACCGAATGTGTGTCCGAATACGGCAACATAATTTTCAGAAAAAAGAAAATAAGTGAAAATTATGAATATAAACTCACTCCCGGCGGTAAAATTTATATTGGGGAAACCGGGCTGACAATTACAACTGAAATTACCGATAAAAATTTCAAAAGGGAAAAAGGCTGTCAGTATTTTGACCTTGATATGATAAAAGGGGACATAACCGTAAGATGCAGAAAAGACGGCGACAGAATAATTCCCTTTAAGATGAAAAGCGAAAAAAAGCTTAAGGAAATAATGATAAACAAGAAAATAAGCAGAAATATCAGAGATTCTCTGCCGGTTTTTGAATATGACGGACAGATAATAATGGTATATGATGTTATAAGGTCTGACCTGTTCAAGGTAACAGAAAGATCGGAAAAAATACTTAAGATAAAAGGAGAAAGCCATGCTTGAAAATGATGTAAAAAGAGTTTTGATAACAGAGGAACAGCTTGATGCAAGAATATCAGAGCTTGCGGACAGAATAAATGAGGATTATAAAGGCAAAAATCTTCTTTTCATAGTAATACTTCGAGGTGCATTTGTGTTTGCATCTGACCTTTTCAAGAAAATCAGAAATATGTGCGAAGTGGACTTTATGGCTGTTTCAAGCTACGGAAAAGGCACAGAATCATCAGGTCAGGTTAAAATTTTAAAGGATCTTTCAAACCCGATTGAGGGGAAGGATGTTATTATAATTGAAGATATTCTTGATACGGGAATAACTCTTGATAACCTTATTAAAATGCTTAAGGTAAGAAACCCTGCAAGTATTGAAATTTGTGCGTGCCTGAATAAACCTGCAAGAAGAAAGGTTGATATTGAGGCAAAATACATAGGCTTTGACGTGGAAAATGAATTTATTATAGGCTACGGTCTTGACTATGATGAAAAATACAGAAATCTTCCTTACATAGGCGTTTTGAAAGAGGAAGTATACACAAGATAAAAAGAAAGGGAGGCGTAAAAGCTTGAAAAAAAATGCAAAGAGTATAATTTTCTACCTGGTACTGTTCGCTGTAATAGTTGCGGTTGTATCTTCCCTTTATCAGGGACCGGTGACAGAGGAGCTTTTATACTCGGACTTAATACAGGAAATTCAGACAGGTAATCTTAAAAGCCTTGAAATAACAGAAAATGTTGCAGTTGCAACTAGAATTGACAGTACAAAATTCCAGACATCGATTCCCTCTACCGAGGTGCTTCACAACGATGTGGGAGCTTCCATAAAGAAGCAAATCGAGAGCGGAACCCTTGACTACAGTACTCCGACACCAATGAAGGCACCCTGGTGGTTGAGTATTCTGCCGGGCATAGTTTTAATAGTAATGTTCTTCCTGTTCTGGATTTTCCTTATGGGTAAAGACGGAGGAAACGGCGGCGGAAGAGGGGCAATGTCCTTTGGAAAGAGCCGTGCAAGAAAAGCTTCCGAAACAGGAAAAAAAGTAACCTTTGACGATGTCGCAGGTGAGGATGAAGAAAAAGAAGAACTTCAGGAGGTTGTAAGCTTCCTTAAAGACCCTGCAAAATTCCAGAAAATGGGAGCAAGAATTCCAAAGGGTATCCTCCTTGTAGGACCTCCGGGAACAGGTAAAACTCTTCTCGCAAAGGCGGTATCGGGAGAAGCGGGAGTTCCTTTCTTCTCAATCAGCGGTTCTGACTTTGTTGAAATGTTCGTGGGTGTTGGTGCATCAAGAGTA